>DASYES010000743.1:0-5086 GCA_036498885.1 Pseudonocardia sp. | reverse complement strand
CCAGATCTCGGTGGCCGGCCTGGCCTTCGCGATCGTGTTCGGCGGGGCGGTGGCGCTCGTCGCGACCTACACGTCGGCCCGCTGGCTACGGCAGCTGCTCATGGCCCTGCCCTCGCTCGCCGTATCGCTGCCGGTGTTCTGGGTCGGGCTGATGCTGGTGCAGGTCTTCTCCTTCCAGCTGCGGCTGTTGCCCTCTGTCGGGGCGAAGGGGCTCGAGTCGCTCGTGCTCCCGGCGATCACTCTCGGTCTGCCGACCGGGGCGCTCGTGGCGCAGGTGCTCGCGAAGAGCCTCTCGGCCGCCCTCGACGCGCCTTACGTCGTCACCGCACGGGCCAAGGGCGCCGGACGTGTGGCGATCCACCTGCGGCACGCGCTGCGCAACGCGGCGCTCCCGGCGATCACCGTGCTCGGCTCCGTGATCGGCAACCTGCTGGCCGGCTCGGTGGTGGTGGAGACGGTGTTCACCCGACCCGGGCTCGGCCGGCTGACGGTCTCGGCCGTCGGCGTCCAGGACATCCCGCTGGTGCAGGGGATCGTCGTCCTCGCCGCCGCGGTGTTCGTCTCGGTCAACCTGCTCGTGGACCTCATCTATCCGGTGCTCGACCCCAGGATCGCGACGGGAGCGGGGATATGACCCAACTACTGATCAGCGAATTCCCTGCGGATGTCCCCCCGGGTTCGACCACCGCCCAGCCCGTCGCCGCGACGCCGCGGGAGGGGGCGACCCGCGCGCTGCGCTTCTTCGTGCGCAGGCCAGGGCTCGTCGTGTCGATCGTGTTCGTCGTGCTGGTGCTGATCGCGGCGTTCGCTCCCACAGTGCTGGCGAGCGGCGACCCTGCCGCGGGTGTGCCGGCGGACAAGCTCCAGCCGCCCGGCGCCGCCCACGTGTTCGGCACGGACTACCTGGGCCGCGACGTCTACACCAGGGTCGTCCACGGGGCGGCGCTCTCACTGCAGGCCACGGTGATCGCGGTCGCCGTGGCGCTGGTGGTCGGTGGCCTCATCGGCCTGCTCGCCGGGTTCGTCGGGCGGTGGGTCGACGAAAGCCTGATGCGTGTGGTCGACGTGCTGATGGCGATCCCGGCGATCCTGCTGTCGCTGGCCCTGATCACGGCGCTGGGCTATGGCACCGTCAAGGTGGCGATCGCCGTCGGCATCGCGAGCGTCGCGAGCTTCGCCAGGGTGATGCGGGCGGAGACGCTCCGGATCCGGCGGTCGACCTATGTGGAGGCCGCGCGCTCGGTGGGGACGCGATGGCACGTCACACTGGTGCGTCACGTGCTGCCCAACGCGGCAGGGCCCGTGCTGGTACTCGCGGTGCTGGAGTTCGGCCTGGCGATTCTCGCGGTGTCGTCGTTGAGCTTCCTCGGTTACGGGGCGCCGCCGCCGGCTCCGGAGTGGGGGTCGCTCGTCGCGGAGGGCCGCAACTACATCGCAGCCTCCTGGTGGCTGTGCGCGATGCCGGGGTTCGCGATCGCCGCGACCGTGCTGTCGGTCAACCGGATCTCCCGCGCCCTTGACGGGGAATGGAGCCGATCGTCATGAGAGGGTCGACCGAACGCTCCGCGGCGGCCGAGCCGTTGCTGCGGATCGAGGGCCTCGACGTCGCCTACCGGACGGGCGGCGGGTTGCTGCATGCCGTTCGAGGTGCGTCGTTGACGGTGGCGCCCGGCGAGGTGGTGGCGATCGTGGGGGAGTCGGGCTCGGGCAAGTCCACACTGGCCCAGGCCGTGATCGGGCTGCTACCGCCCAACGGCACGGTCGCGCGGGGAAGCATTCGGCTCGCCCTGGAACCGGGGCAGGCCGACGAGCTGGCGGGCCTGCCGGAGAAGGCGATGCGGTCGATCCGGGGACGCCGGATCGGGCTCGTTCCGCAGGACCCGACGGTGTCGCTGAACCCCGTGCAGAAGATCGGCACGCAGGTGGCCGAGGCGCTGCGCGTGCACGGGCTGGCCGACCGGCGCCGGGCGGCGATCGACGCGGTCGAGCTCCTGGCCAGAGCCGGGCTGCCCGACCCGCGGGTGCGGGCCGCGCAGTACCCGCACGAGCTGTCCGGTGGCATGCGGCAGCGGGTGTTGATCGCGATCGCGGTGGCGGCGAACCCCGGGTTGCTCATCGCCGACGAACCGACGAGCGCGCTCGATGCGACCGTGCAGCGCCGCATCCTCGACCACCTCGAGGAGCTCACCCGCGAGTCCGGCACCGCGGTGCTGCTCATCACCCACGACCTGGGGGTGGCCGCCGACCGGGCGGACCGGATCCTCGTGATGTCGGGCGGCAGGATCGTCGAGGAAGGCCCGGTCGGCGCGATCCTCGCCTCCCCGGCCGACCCGTACACGCGCTCACTGCTGGCGAGCGCACCGGGCCTGCGGCCCGCGTCCACAGCGCCGACGAGGGCCCCGGCACCAGCCCCCGCGGGCGAGCCGCTCGTCGAGGTGCGCAACCTGGTCAAGGACTTCCCGCTGCCCCGGGTGAACGGCCGCCGCGGCGTGCTGCGCGCCGTCGACGACGTCAGCTTCACCATCAGCCGCGGCGAGACGCTCGCGCTGGTGGGCGAGTCGGGGTCGGGCAAGTCGACCACGGCGCGGCTCGTGCTGCGGCTCGCCGACCCGACGGCCGGGCAGGTGATCTTCGACGGCGCGGACATCACGAGGGCGAAGGGGAAGGACTGGCGGGAGCTGCGCCGGCGCGCGCAGCTGATCTACCAGAACCCTTACGCCTCGCTGGACCCGAGATTCAATGTCGAGGACGTCGTCACCGAGCCCCTGCGGGCCTTCAGGGTCGGGTCGGCCACCGAGCAGCGGCGTCGGGCTGCCGAGCTGGTGGAGAAGGTGGCGTTGCCGGCGTCGGTGCTGGTGCGCAGGCCCGTCGAGCTCTCCGGCGGCCAGCGCCAGCGTGTCGCGATCGCAAGAGCGCTGGCGCTCTCACCCGACCTCGTAGTCTGTGACGAGCCGGTGTCGGCGCTCGACGTCTCGGTGCAGGCACAGGTGCTCGACCTGCTCGCGGAGCTGCAGGAAGATGCCGGCTTGGCCTACCTGTTCATCTCCCACGATCTCGCCGTGGTGCGCAGGGTCGCGCATCGCGTGGGAGTCATGCGGGACGGGCGGCTCGTGGAGCTGCGCCCGACCGCTCCGCTGTTCGACGCCCCGGGTGAGGACTACACGCGAGAGCTGCTCGCCGCCATCGCCGGGCGGCGCCGTGGCGCACCGTCCCTGGAAGTAGGCACATGACGACCGTGACGGCGGTTCGAACGCCGACCGTGAAGCACACCGCGATCGAACGCGGCTGCACGCCGTCCCGGGAGGAGACGCTGCAATGACGGGTCACCCGGCACTCCCCCTGTCGATCCTGGACCTCGCGCCGGTACCCGCGGGCGGCACCGCGGCCGACGCGATCCGCAACTCGATCGCCCTCGCCAGGGCGGCGGAGCGAGCGGGCTACAACCGGTACTGGGTGGCCGAGCACCACGGGGTCACCGGGGTCGCGTCGTCGTCGGCACCGGTGCTGGTCGCGATGATCGCCGGGGCGACCGAACGGATCCGGGTCGGATCCGGCGCGGTGCTGATGCCTCCCACACCGCCGATGGTGGCCGCGGAGCAGATGGGGGAGATCGCCGCTCTGCACCCCGGGCGGATCGATCTGGGCCTCGGGCGCACCGGCCCTCCCCGCCCCCGGCCGCCCGCTGCCCGGGTGGCTTCTCCCGCTTCAGGGGGCAGACCTCCGGAGGACCGGGTCGTCGACGGCCTCCCGATCCCTTCCCCGGCTCCCGGCGGCGGAATCCCGGCGCGGGTGACGGTCCTCGCGCCGCTCCTCGGCATCGGCTTCGACGACGGACCGGCGGACTACGCACAGCAGGTGGCCGACATCCTGTCGTACCTGGACGGCACGGCGATCGCTGCTGATGGTCTCCCGCTGCACGTGACCGCGGCCGAGGGAGCGGATCTCGAGGTCTGGGTGCTCGCGGCCAGCGGTGGCGACAGCGCGACGACGGCGGGTGCGGCCGGCCTGCCGATCGCTGCCGCGTACCACGTCGTGCCATCGTCCGTGCTGGACACGGTGCAGGCATACCGCGCGGCGTTCCGGCCCGGGACGGGTCCGCGTCGCCTGGAGCGGCCGTACGTCGCGGTCTCGGCCGACGTCGTGGTGGCGGACGACGACGCCACCGCCGAGGAGCTCGCGGCACCCTACGCGCAGTGGGTGCTCGGCATCCGGACCGGCCTGGGCGCGGAGCCGTACGTGACGCCGGAGCAGGCGAGAGCGCGTGTGTGGACCGACGCGGAACGGACCGCGGTGGCCGACCGGGTGTCCACGCAGATCGTCGGCTCGCCGTCCACGGTGGTGGAGAAGCTGTCGACGCTGGCGCGGGTGACCGGGGCCGACGAGCTGATCGTGACGACGATCACCACTGAGCACGCCGACCGGGTGCGCAGCTACGAGCTACTCGCGAAGGCATGGGCCGCTGCATGAGGAGGCATGATCCTGGCATGAACCGAGATCGTCCGGCGTTGGAACCGGTATGACGAGCACTTTGCCGGACCTGGTGCGCGGCTGGAGCAGCTGGCACCGCGAGCGCGAGGAGGAGCTGCGCGCTCCGCACGGTTGGCTGAGCCTCACCGCCCTGCACTGGCTCACACCGGAGCCCGCGGCCCTCGACGGGATCCCGGGCCGCTGGAGCGCCACTCCTGATGGCGTGGTGATCACGGCCACTGCCGCCGACGGGCTCGTGGTCCGCTCGGTACGGGAGCCCCGCCCGATCGACGGCACGGTCACTCTGCATCCCGTGGACGGCCTTCCCGGCGCTCTCGTCGAGTGGGGCGACGCGGTCATCGAGATCGTCCGCCGCACCGATTCCCACGCGATCCGCGTACGCGACCCCGAGGCGGTCACCCGCACGGCCTTCACCGGTGTGCCGACGTTCCCCGTGGACGAGTGCTGGGTGTTGGACGCGCGGTTCGAGCCCTACGCCGGGCCGCGTCCCGTCACCGTGGACGCCGTGGTGGAGGGGCTCCACCACTACCTGACGGCCGTGGGCGAGGTGCGTTTCGAGCTCTACGGGCAGGAGCACGTGCTCGTCGCCACGGCGGGG
>DASYES010000742.1:0-6869 GCA_036498885.1 Pseudonocardia sp. | reverse complement strand
CGGGTCGCGGCCCTGTGCGCGCAGGTGGTCGGCGAGGTAGCGCGCATAGGACGGCGTGGAGTGCAGCGCGGTGACGCCGAGGGTCTCCAGCGCGAGCACCGCCTTCTCCGACGCGCCCGTTCCGATGGGGATCAGCGTGGCCCCGATCCGCTCCAGCGCGTCCCGGATCGGCAGGCCGCCGACGAAGAGGGTGAGACCGGCCGCGTGCAGCACCACGTCCTCGCGGGCCGCGCCCATCGTGCGGAAGGCTCGGGCCACCATGTCCGTCCACGCGGCCGCGTCCCGCCGGGTCACCCCCACCCAGCTGGGACGACCGGTGGTGCCGGTGGAGGCGTGCACGCGGATGACCTCGGTCATGTCCACGCCGGCGTGGCGGCCCAGCGGCGGTGCCGCGGCCTGTGAGTCGCGCAGCATCTGCTTGGTCGTGAACGGCAGCTTGCGCAGGTCGTCGAGGGACGCGAACGCGGCAGCCGTGGCGCCGTGCTCCGCGAACAGGTCCGCGTAGAACGGCGACCGGGCAGGCAGCCCCTCCAGCTGCGCGCGCAGCAACTCGGTGACGGCCTCGCGGTCCTCGGGCGCGGTGAAGCTCGGTGGCACCACGGTGCTCCTCAGCGCTCGTGGACGAGGACGCCGCGGATGTTCTTGCCGTCGGTCATGTCCTGGTAGCCCGCGTTCAGCTCCTCGAGCGCGTACCGGCGGGTGATCAGCTCGTCGAGCTTGAGGTCACCGGACCGGTAGAGCCGGAGCAGCCTCGGCACGTCGTAGAGCGGGTTGCAGTCACCGAACAGGGCCCCGCGCACCTGCCGCTGGTACATGATCATGAGGCCGGCGTGCACCTTGACAGCGCGCTCGCCGAGCTTGCCCGCCGCGGTGATCGTCACCTTCCCGCCCTTGCCGACCACCTGCGCCGCGGCGTCCACGATCTCGGCGGTGAGCACGCCCGGCGTGCAGATCGCGTGGTCGGCGAGCTGCCCCCACGTCGTCTCCACCACGAAGTCGTGCGCCTCGCGGGCGTCGGCGAACGTGTGGGTCGCACCGAAGACCTTCGCCATGTCCCGCTTGAACGCGACCGGGTCCACGACCACCACGTTCTTCGCCCCGGCGTAGCGGGCGCCCTGCACCGCGTTGCTCCCGACGCCGCCGGCGCCGTAGATCACGACGGTCTCGCCGGCCCGCACGCCCGCCGCATACACCGCGGAGCCCCAGCCCGTGGGCACCCCGCAGCCCACCAGCGCACCGATCTCGAACGGGATGTCGTCGGGCAGCGGGATGCAGGCCCACTCCGACACCACCGCGTACTGGGAGAACGAGCCGACCGTGCAGAACCCGCCCAGGTCCTCCTCGCCGTGGTGGAACCGGAAGGTGTCGTCGAGGAACATGCCGGTGCCCGCGTTCAGACCCTTGACGCACATGTTCTGGTGGCCCGTCGAGCACGGCCGGCACGCGCCGCAGGCCGGGATGTAGGAGCAGACGATCCGGTCGCCGGGCTTGACCCGGCGCACGTCCGGGCCCACCGACTCGACCACGCCGGCGCCCTCGTGGCCGCCGACGATCGGGAACCGCACCGGCGCGTCGCCCTGGGTGATGTGGTCGTCGGAGTGGCAGAGGCCCGCGGCATGGAAGCGGACGCGGACCTCGTGCGACTTCGGGGCGTCGAGCGTGAGCTCGGTGAGCTCCCAGCCGGTGTGCGGCTGCCGCGCGATCGCGGCGCGGGTGGTGATGCTGCCCTGGTTGCTCGGTGTCATCGGGCGCCCGTCCTCTCCGGTGTGCTCGTGACGTGCGGGAGGACCTCAGCGCCGATCAGTGCGATGTGGTCCAGGTCGTGGATGTCGTAGATGTGCAGGTAGACGGTGTCCGCTCCGGCGTCGGTCAGCGCGGCGATCCGCTCGGTGACCTCGGCGGGCGAGCCGATGGCGGCGGTCGAGCGCATCAGCTCCGAACCCATCACGGCAGCCCGCCGCTGCGCCTGCGCAGGCGTTGCGCCGCAGGCGACGGGGAGCACGGCGGAGCGGCGTGCCTCGTGCGGATCGCGGCCGATCGCCTCGCACGCCCGCGCGAACACCGCGAAGCGCTCCCGCAGTTGCTCGCCGGTCGCGTCGCCCATCGTCAGCGCCCCGTTGAACTCGTCGGCGTAGCGCGCGGCGATGGCCGGCGTGCGTCGCTGACCGCTGCCGCCGATGATGATCGGCGGGTGCGGGTCCTGGACCGGACGCGGCGGGGTGCGGTTGGCTTCGACGCGGTAGTGGGAGCCCTCGAAGGAGAACCCCGCGCCGTCACCGGTCGGCGTGCGCCACAGGCCCGTGATGATTGCCAGCTGCTCTTCCAGCCGGTCGAACCGCTCGCCGGTCGGCGGGAACGGGACGCCGAAGGCCGCGTGCTCCCTGCCGAACCACCCGGTGCCCAGGCCCAGCTCCACCCTGCCGCCACTCATCTCGTCGACCGAGGCGACGATCGTGGCGAGCAGGCCGGGTGCGCGGAACGTCGCCGCGCCGACCAGCGCCCCGAGCCGCACGCGCGACGTCTCACGAGCAAGGCCGCCGAGCGTGGTCCAGCAGTCGGTCGGGCGGTAGGTGGGGTCGTTCGGGTCGACGCCGAGCAGATGGTCGGAGCGGAAGAACGCGTCGAACCCCGCGCGCTCGGTGGCCACGGCCAGCGCCAGGATCTCCTCGTACCGGGAGCCGTGACGCGGCTCCATCAGCACGCGCAGCCGCAGCCCTTCGTGATCGGCCACGGCGCTCAGTGCCCGAAGAGGATCACGCCGCGGACGTTCTTGCCGTCCAGCATGTCCTGGTAGCCCTCGTTGATCTCCTCGAGCCGGTACCGGCGGGTGATCAGCTCGTCGAGCTTGAGGTCGCCGGACCGGTAGAGCCCGAGCAGCCGGGGGACGTCGAAGAGCGGGTTGCAACCGCCGAAGATGGCGCCCTGCACCCGCCGCTGAAAGCCGATGAACGGGCCGGGGTTGTGGTCGATCGAACCGTTGCCGACAGCGGTGATCGTCACCTGGCCGCTCT
Organism: Pseudonocardia sp.; assembly: GCA_036498885.1. Taxonomy (GTDB): domain Bacteria; phylum Actinomycetota; class Actinomycetes; order Mycobacteriales; family Pseudonocardiaceae; genus Pseudonocardia. Next base: position 3,858 of record DASYES010000742.1, on the reverse strand, counting down.
TGCCGACCACCTGGATCGCCCGGTCGATGACCTCGTCGTGCAGTACACCGACCGTGATGATCGCGTGGTCGGCGAGCTCACCCCACGTGGTCTCGACGACGAACTCGCGCGCCGCGGCGGCGTCGGCGAAGGTGTGGGTGGCCCCGAACACCTTGGCCATGTCCCGCTTGAACGGCACCGGGTCGACGACCACCACGTTCTTCGCCCCGGCGTACCGGGCGCCCTGCACCGCGTTGCTGCCGACGCCGCCCGCGCCGTAGATCACCACGGTCTGCCCGGGCCGCACGCCTGCCGCGTGCACCGCCGATCCCCATCCGGTCGGCACGCCGCACCCCACCAGCGCGGCGACGTCGAACGGGATGTCGTCCGGGATCGGGATGCAGGAGTACTCGGAGACGACCAGGTGCCGGGAGAACGTGCCGAGCACGCACATCCCGCCCACGTCCTCGCCGTCGAGGTGGAACCGGAAGGTCCCGTCGGCGAACTCGCCCGTTGACGCGTTCTTCCCGGCGTCGCAGAGGTTCTGGCGGCCGGTGGAGCAGTAGCGGCAGGTGCCGCAGGCCGGGATGAAGGCGCACACCACGTGGTCCCCGACGGCGACCCGCGTGACGCCGTCCCCCACGGCTTCGACGACGCCGGCTCCCTCGTGACCGCCGACCACCGGGAAGCGCATCCGCGCGGCGCCCTTCTGGACGTGGTCGTCGGAGTGGCACAGCCCGGCGACCTCGATGCGGATCCGCACTTCGTTCGCGCGTGGCTCGTCCAGTTCCAGCTCCGCGATCTCCCACGGTCTGCCCGCTTCGCGGCAGATCGCGGCGCGCGTCGTCATGCTCATTTCGGCTCCAGGGGTCTGCGCGGGGCCACACGAGGCGGCAAGCCGGGCGTCCGCTCTCGGACGTCGTGGTCGCAGGGACCGCGACCGTGCGTCCGCTGCGAAGACTCACGATGCGCCGCGAGATGTGACAGCGGCCATACGGCTTTCGCGTCCCGGAAGGGATCTCCCGTCCGTAATCTGCCCTTCCGGCTCACGAAACCGCTGTTGCCCGCTTCTGCACGGATGTGCGACATCCGTCCCATTCGTACGGAGGCAACGGTCCGACGACGACTGCGCCGGTGGGCTATTTACTCCTCACCGACATCCTCGACCCCCCGCGCGGAAGGTGCATCCGTGGCCAACCCGACCCCCAGCAGGAGATCACTGCTGCTCGCCAGCTGCGTCGGTACCTCGATCGAGTGGTACGACTACTACATCTTCGGGACGGCCTCGGCGCTCGTGTTCGGAGCCCTGTTCTTCCCGTCGTTCTCGCCGCTCGCCGGCACGCTCGCGGCGTTCGGCACGTTCGCCGTCGGGTTCATCGCCCGCCCGCTCGGCGGGGCCGTGATCGGCCACTTCGGTGACCGCATCGGCCGCAAGGCGATGCTGGTCCTCACCCTCATGCTCACCGGCCTCTCCACGTTCCTGATCGGCGTGCTCCCGACGTACGCGGCGATCGGTGTGGCAGCTCCGCTCCTGCTGATCCTCCTGCGGCTGGTGCAGGGGTTCGGCGTGGGCGGCGAATGGGGCGGCGCGGTCCTCGTCGCCACCGAGCACGCCTCGCCGCGGCAGCGCGCGCTGTACGGCAGCTTCGCGCAGTTCGGCGTCCCCATCGGCGTGCTCACGTCCAACCTTGCGTTCCTCGCCATCGCCGGCCTCTCCGACGAGGACTTCGCCGCGTGGGGCTGGCGGATCCCGTTCCTGCTCAGCATCGCGCTGTTGATCGTCGGGATGGTGGTGCGCCGCAAGCTCTCCGAGAGCCCGGAGTTCCGGCGGGTGCAGGAGAACAAGCAGGTCACCAAGCTGCCGGTGGCCACCCTCTTCCGGGAGCGGCCGGGCACGGTGCTGCTGGCCAGCCTGGCGGCCATCGCGCCGCCCGCGGTCGGCTACACGGTGATGGTCTACATGCTGAGCTACGGCACCACCGTCGTCGGCTTCAACCGCACCACCTTGCTCACGCTGATCCTGCTCTCCACGGTGCTGTGGATCGCCGGGATCTACGTCGCGGCGCTGTGCGCCGACCGGTGGGGCGCCAAGCGGGTGTACGTGATCGGTGCCGCCACTGCCGTCCTGTGGGCGTTCCCGCTGTTCCTGCTGGTCGACACGGGCAGCGTGGGCGCGGCGCTGTTCGCGTTCATGGTGGCGGGCGTGGTCCAGGCGATCATGGCGGGCGCGCAGGGCGGTCTGTTCACGGAGATCTTCGACGCCCGCGTGCGCTACAGCGGGGCGTCGATCTCCTACCAGCTCGGCGGCATGATCGGCGGCGCCATCACGCCGATCGTGGCCACGAGCCTCCTCGCGGCCACCGGGTCCTCGATGCCGATCGCGCTCTACCTCGGCCTACTGTGCGCGGCGAGCCTCGTGGCGGCGCTCATCATCCGGGTGCCGGTCCGGACCGCCGGTGACGCGGAGCCGGCGGCGGGCGTGGTTCAGAACTGAGGTGAGGACCCGTGGGGACCGGTGGCGTCCGGCCCCCACGGATCCTTCACCCGCTGGGGAACGCCACCGAGTGCGTGTCCATGAACTCGCGCAGGCCCTCCACGCCCATCTCCCGTCCCATGCCGCTGCCCTTGAGCCCGCCGAACGGCGCCCGCTCGTCGAGCCACGGAGCCCCGTGCGCGTCGACGAACGTGTAGCCGCTGCGCAGCCGGGCGGCCACCCGGGCAGCGCGGTCCCGGTCGGACGTCCACACCGATGAGCAGAGCCCCGCCCACGTGTCGTTGGCGGCGGCGATCGCCTCGTCGTCGGTGTCGAACGGGATGATCGGAAGCGTCGGACCGAACTGCTCCTCCGCCACCACCCGGGCGTCCGACGACGGGTCGAGCACCAGACTCGGGCGCAGGAAGTGCCCGTACGAGAAGCGGTCATCCGGGGCGCTGCCGAACTCGCGCACCTCGGCACCCGCCACGCGGGCCTGCGCCACCAGTTCGGCCACGAAGTCGCGCTGTCGCGCCGTGTGCAGCGGCCCCATCGTGGTGGCGGGGTCGAGGCCGTGGCCGAGCACCTGGTTCGCGAGCCGGGCCGACATGCCCTCCACGATCTCGGCGTAGCGCGACCTGTGCACGTACAGCCGCTTGATCGCCATGCAGATCTGGCCGGTCGAGTCGAACGTGCCGGAGACGAGCCGGTCGAGTGCTGCGTCGTCCAGGACGGCGTCGTCGAGCACCAGTGCCGGATCGTTGCCGCCCAGCTCCAACGCCACGCGCGTGAGCGTCTCCGCCGCCATCGCCATGATCCGCCGGCCACCGGCCGGACTGCCCGTGAAGCAGACCTTGGCGACGCGCTCGTCGCTCACGAGCGCCGCCCCGATCTCCGCGTCGTCGCCCGTCACCACGTTGAGCACGCCGGGCGGCAGCGCCGCGGCGACCCGCTGCACGACCCGCGTGGTCGCGAGCGGAGCGGACGGCGGCGGCTTGACGACGACCGTGTTGCCGGCCAGCAGGGCCTGCGGCAGCGACGCGGCGAGGATCGCCAGCGGCCAGTTGAACGGCACGATGATCGTGACGACGCCCAGCGGGACGTACCCGATCTCCGTGTCGTGCGGCGGCCCGGAAAGCCTGGAGGTCGTGCCCACCTCGTCGACGGCCGCGACGGCCAGCTCGACGCGGTGGTCGAACACGATCAGGTCGATCGTGGACTCCTGCAGGATCTTCCCGTTCTCCCTGGTCAGGATCTCCGCGTCGGCGCCGCGGTGCTCGGCGAGCCCACCGATCGCGCCGCGGATCAGCTCCGCACGCTCCCCCGCACCGAGCGCCGCCCACGCCGGGAAGGCCCGGTCCGCGGCGGCTACGGCGTCGAGGGCCTGCCGGCGGGAGGCGGCAGCG
>DASYES010000741.1:0-7606 GCA_036498885.1 Pseudonocardia sp. | reverse complement strand
GCCGGCTGGGTTCGCGTCAGCGCGGCGGTCACGGGCATTCCCGCCGGACAGCGCTGCGAGCTCGTGGTGGTGGCGAAGGACGGGACCCGCGAGACGGCGGGCAGCTGGCTCGTCTCGGAGCAGGGCGCCTCCGGCGGAACCACGCTCGACGGGTCGGCGTTGATCGCCCCCGACGACGTGGCCGGTGTGGTCGTGCAAAACACCGGTGGGAAGCAGTTCGTGGAGGCCAAGGTCTGACGAGTGGCCGATCAGCTCGTCCCGGACGGCTTCACCGTCCCGACGACCTTCCCGTACGGCGACTGGCCTCCGATCGTCGGCATGACGCTGGAGGCGAACCTCGCCGGCCTGCGCGACTTCGCTCCACGCGCCGGGTTCAGCTACACCGTCCTCGAACCCGAGGATGGTGCGGTCATCGGGCGCGTCTACATCTCCCCCTGCCGGACGCCCGGCTTCGACCCGGTGGTGCGCTGCTGGGTCCGTGCCGACCGGGCCGAGCTGGGCGGCCTGTTTCGAAAGCGGTCGAGGGGTGGCTGCGCAGCGGGTGGCGTCTCGGGAGCATCGACTTCCGCGGGACACCGAGCGTCGCACCCTCGTTCAGAACTGTACGAATCACGCGAACCCACTTTTGCGCGCCCCGGGCCCCCGTGACCGACCAACCAATCTGACGATCAAGGCGGGAAATTGCAATGCCGGGTCCGCCTTGTCAACTGCCGCCCGGGCTCTTCGGCCGCCGCTGACGACGTTCTTGATCGTGTTTTGTTCGGCCGTTTCCGGGTAGGCCCGCCTGCCGGTTGCGGGCCCGAACTGCCGGTTCTAACCTTGCCCAACTGCGCCTAAGTCCGAATCAATTGTCCTCAGCCGCAGAACGGGTTGGTCCCCGTTCGTCGGAAGAGCAGGAGATCGACATGGCCACACCGGACGAGATCGGCACCTCGAGAACCGACGTCGGTTCCCCCCCCACAACTCCCGGCGTACCGCAGCAACGACCCCCGAGCGAGCCCGTGACGCCCGGTGGTGGGGCGCCGGAGCAGAGAACCCCCGCAGGTGGCGCCGGCTACGCACCCGGCGGCGTAGAACAGGGGCCGCCGCTCGGCGGCCGCACCCCGGTCAGCGGTGCGTCCGAGGTGCCGTTCGGGCGCGACCGCGTGCGCTGGGGCCCCGTATGGGCCGGCGTCATCGTCGCGCTGGCGGTGTTCGTCGTGCTCCAGCTCTTCTTCTTCGCCGTCGGCGTGCTCGGCCCGGGCTACGGCGGCAACACCACGGGCGGGATCGTCAGCGGTGTGCTGGCGTTGGTCTCGTTCTTCATCGGAGGCCTGCTCGCAGGCGCTTCCACCGTGTGGCGGGGCGCCGGCGACGGCCTGCTGCACGGAGTACTCGTCTGGGCGCTGAGCATGCTCGGGATCCTTGTCCTCGCCCTGATCGGCGGCAGCTCGGTGCTCGGCCCGCTGGCCACCCTCCTGGGCGCCCAGCAGCGGGGCATCGTCATCGACCCCGTGCTGGTGCTCAGGTCCGCACGGCAGGCAGCGGGCTGGGCAGCGCTCGGCCTCGGGCTGTCGGTCGCCGCAGCAGCGATCGGCGGATTGGTCGGCTCGAAGCTCTGGCCGCGCAAGTCGGCCGAGGGCGCGCTCAGCCAGCGTGGATGACCGTCCCGCCATTCTTGCCGGCGAGCGCCAGCGTCAGGTTCGACCCGTCCGGCACCCCGTCGGCGCCCTTGACGTAGACGAGCTGCGCAGCTCCGTAGGCGTCGGCCAGCAGGAACGCACCCGCGTCGCTGCGGTGCGGCGGGATCTTGCCCACCGGGGGCGGCAACTCGTGCACCCCGCGAAGGGACGTCCTTGGCCGCGACCGGCTCGGCCGATGTGGCGGCTGGCTCGGTCATGAGGGGCTCCGTGTGGGTGTCATGCGACGGTGATGATCGAACCGACGTGCTCGCCGTCGAGCGCACGGCGGACCAGTCCGGGCCGCAGGCCGTTGCCGATCTGGACCTCGCGCACGTACCGGGCGTGTCGCATCAGCTCGAGCACCGGGCGCTCGATGACCCGGTCGGCGTGCCCAGCTCCGCGGCCGGCGCGTAGACGTGCCGCGCCCGCGTGCCACCGACGGTGCCGATCAACAGCTTGTGCGACCGCTTGGCGTCCACGAGCTGGTCGACGACGGGGAACCGCGCCGCACGCCCCCGATCGATGAGGCTCTGGCCACCGATCTTGAGCACGCTGACGTCGGGCAGGATGGCGTGATCCTCGACACCCTCGGTCGCACGCTGTAGCTCCGGGTCGCTCAACGAGCGCGACATCAGCAGCTCCGCCAGGGACGCGGCTCCGGTCATGAAACCCCTCTTCGACCCTTCTTTTGGCCAGGTCAGGGGCCGGCTGTAACCAGGGCCCGGCACAAACGGCGACGCCCGCCAGGGGTGGGCCGACCGAATCTGCGGGTCGTCACCCGGTATGTCACGCGCAACGGCGCGGCCATCCACGCGACCCCTGTCCTCGGCCGCGACTTCTCGCAGCATCCGGGTGGATCTCCCCGAACCGTCGCGGCATCCTACGGTACGGCCGGCAGAAGGGACGATCATGACCGAGCCGTACCCACCGATCGAACCGTACGACCACGGGATGCTCGACGTCGGTGACGACAACCTCGTGTACTGGGAGACCTGCGGCAACCCGGAGGGCAAACCGGCGCTGTGGGTGCACGGTGGCCCGGGCGGGGGCTCCACCGCCAACGCGCGCCGGAAGTTCGACCCGGCCCGGTACCGCGCCGTGCTGTTCGACCAGCGCGGGTGCGGACGCAGCCTCCCGCACGCGAGCGACCCGGCCACCGACATGTCGGTCAACACCACGGATCACCTGATCGCCGACATGGAACGGCTGCGCGAGCACCTCGGCATCGACCGCTGGCTGCTCTGCGGGGGTTCGTGGGGAAGCACGCTGGTCCTCGCGTACGCGGAGCGGTACCCGCACCGGGTGTCGGAGATCGTGCTCGTCAGCGTCACCACCACGCGGCGTTCGGAGATCGACTGGCTCTACCGCGGTGCCGGGCGCTTCTTTCCCGAGGAGTGGGAGCGGTTCCGGGACGGTGTGCCAGAGGCCGACCGCGGCGGCGACCTGCTCGCGGCCTACGGGCGTCTACTGGAGCACCCGGACCCACTCGTCCGGGAGCAGGCGGCCCTGGACTGGAGCGCATGGGAGGACGCCGTCCTCTCCCTGGAACCCAATGGCTCGCTCACCTCGTTCAGTGACCGCCCGTCGGCCGACATGCTCGCACTCGTCCGCATCTGCGCGCGCTACTTCTCCAACGGCGCGTGGCTGGAGGAGGGCGCCCTGCTGCGTGACGCCGGGCGGCTCGCCGGCATCCCCGGAGTCCTGATCCACGGGCGCCTCGATCTCAGCGGGCCGCTCGACACCGCATGGGCACTCGCCAAGGCATGGCCGGACGCGACGTTGCACGCGATCAGCGACTCCGGCCACAAGGGCAGCGGAACGATGAGCGACCGCCTGCTCGGCGCTCTCGACGACTTCTCGCGGTAGCCGGGTGGCGGCGTGCTCGAACTGCTGAAGGTGCTCATCGAGACCGCTGAGCACGCAGCTGTACATCCTCGCATCCGCGTCGATCCCCCGCCTCGCGCCACTGCTGCGCAGCACGGCCAATGCACTCGACAGCCTCTTGACCGTCATGTCGCGGGGCGGGTTCCCGATGGCCGAACCGTCGGCGGAGCAGCTCGAGCGAGGAGCGGTGTCGACGCTGCAGCGCTGGGGCGAGCCCGTCTACCGCGAGGTCGTCCGGCACCTGGAGCACGAGCGCCCGAGGAGCGGGTGCGCGAGATCGGCGCCCTCCTGGAAGAGATCAGGCAGGTGCTCGGCAGCACCTTCTCGCTGCAGGACGTGCTGCTCGAGATGGGAGACCACCGGTTCCGGACAGAGTGCGACGGTGACCGCTTCCGGGGATGAAGGTGACCACCACTAGTCTGCGGCGCGAAGGCTGCCGATCAGCACCTAGAGGTGAAAATGCTCGATCTGAGCGTCTCCGCGATGTCGGACGGGGCCACGAACGGCGGTGAGCTGGCCGCCTGCCCCTCGTGTTCAGCCCCGGCACCACCCGCGTTCATCCGGTTGACGGAGCTGCCGGTGCACGGCACCGCGGTGTTCGCCACGGCAGCCGAGGCCCGCGCCGTCACCACCGGTGACCAGGAGCTCGCCCTCTGCGGCACGTGCGGCGTCGTGTTCAACCGGGCTTTCGACATGTCGAAGCTGGACTACTCCGGCGAGCACGAGGAGTCCCAGCACCTGTCCCCCCGCTTCGCCGCCTACGCCGCCGAGCTGAGCGAGCTGTGGGTGAAGAGCCACCAGCTACGTGACCAGCACGTCGTCGAGATCGGCTGCGGCGCAGGTGACTTCGCCGCCGAGTTGCTCCGCGCCGGCGTCGGGAGCGTCGCCGGGATCGACCCGCATTTCGGCCCCGAGCGCGTTCCCGCCGACCTCGCGCAGCGGCTGCGCGCGGTGCCCGCGTTCTATTCCCCCGAGATGGTGGAGCCGGGCACCGCCGCGGTTGTCTGCCGGCACACGCTCGAGCACATCCCCGAGCTCGCCGTGTTCGGGGCGGACATCCTTCGCGGGATGCGGGCCGCCGGCGTTCCCGTGCTGCTGGCCGAGGTGCCCGACCTCGGTCGCATCCTCACCGACGGCGCGTTCTGGGATCTGCAGTACGAGCACTGCTCCTACTTCACCCCCGCCACCCTGGGCGGCTACCTGGGCCGCCTGGGGTTCGACGTTCTCGACGTGCGCACCACCTACACCGACCAGTACGTGGTGGCCGAGGCCGCGCCCGCGCACGCCGACACCCCTGACGAACCCGGCCCGGCCGCCGAGCTGGACCGGCTTCACCAGCTCTGCGAGGGGTTCGCCACGCACACCATCGGGCGGATCACCCACTGGGGTTCGTGGCTCGACGACCGCCGCTCCGCCGGCGACACCGTCGTCGTCTGGGGCGGCGGGGCCAAGGGCCTCACCTTCCTGAACATGCTGCGCGAGCACGCCGACGCGGTGTCCGCGGTGGTCGACATCAACCCGGGCCTGCAGAACCACTACATCGGCGGGTTGGGGCTCCCCATCGTCTCCCCGCGCGACCTCGTGTCCGCACCGCCGCGAACGGTGCTGCTGATGAACCCCGTCTACGTCGACGAGGTGCGTGCCCTGCTCGACGAGCTCGGCCTGCAGACCACCGAGCTCATCACGGTCTGACGCTTCCGGCTCCTCGGCACCTGCAGTGCGGCGGATCGTGGCCGGCAACGCTACGACCGCCGCACCGAGCCGCCGAGCGAGCCGCGCCCCCGTGGTGTCTCGATTCGCGATCCGAACCAGCGCGTTGCTTCCTCGCGGCGGATGGCCGGGCGATCCCACGCTGGAGGCATGTCTCCTGCTCGCCGGTACGGCTTCGGCTTCTGGGCCGTGGCCGCCGTGTTCCTGACGGTCATCGCGTTCTCGACGGCTCCGGGCCCGCTCTACACGCTCTACCGCGAGCGGGACGGCTTCTCGGCGCTGGCCGTGACGATCATCTACGCCGCCTACGCCGTCGGCGCGGTGGTCGGCCTTGTCCGCGCCGGGCACCTGTTCCGACTCGCACGGCCGACGGCGTGTGCTCGTGCCGGCGCTGCTCCTCGAGATCGTGGCACCCGTCTTCCTGTTCTGGCCCGCCCTGCCCGGGCTGATCGTCGCCCGGTCCCCGACCGGACTCGGGATCGGCCCACATGTTCGACGCGGTACCGACCACCGCCCTGGCCCAGCCGCGTGGCCGGCGATCTCGGCGAGGGAGCGCCCGCACCCCGCCCGTCAGTCCTGCTGGTGTTCGCCCCACCGTTCTAAGAAGTCTCAGCATTCCCGCTGGCCACAGCAGTTCACGACGGCCGCGACCGGTAATTCGGATACGCGAGGCTTCGTCAGGGCCGGGTACGCAGATCGCTAGACTCCCCCGAAGCGATCATCGCGATAGACATCAGGTCGTCGACGAGGCCGCGTTGGAGGAGAACCGTGATGGCTGGCCGGGCAGACAGAACCGGCAACGCGAGCCCGTACAGCGTGCCGAAAATAGATCGGACCAAGGCTTCGATCGCGCGCGTGTACGACTACATCCTCGGCGGCAAGGACCACTTCGAGATCGACCGGCGGGCCACCGATGCGATGTACGCGGTGGATCCGAACGCCGGCCAACTCGCAAAGGACAACCGCAACCTCCTGCGCCGTGCGGTGCCCTACCTCGTGCGCGACGCCGGCATCCGGCAGATCATCGACATCGGCTCAGGTCTGCCCACGGTCGGTAACGTCCACGAGATCGCGCACCGCGTCGACCGCAACATCCGTGTGGTCTACGTCGACAACGACCCGGTGGTGATCGTCCACGGACGAGCCCTGCTCAGCCAGGAGAACTCCAGCACCGTGATCACCGCCGATGCCCGCGTCGCGGAGTCGATCTTCGATGATCCGGCCGTTGCCGAACTCGTCGACTTCGACCAACCGTTCGCGGTCATCGCAGCGAGCGTTCTGCACCACCTGACCGACGACGACGTCTATCCGGCGGTGGCGGCTATCCGGGATCGGCTCTCCCCCGGCTCCCACATGTTGATCAGCCACTTCCTCGACGACGACGAGGAACGCGCGAAGGCGCTCGAAAAGGCCTTTCTCGAAGGCGGCTTGGGAACCGGGCGCTTCCGCACCTGGGAAGAGCTGCACCGCATGTTCGAGGGTCTCGAGATGCTCGAGCCCGGCCTGGTCTACTGCAACGAATGGCACGCCGACAGGCTCACGCCCACCGACAGCGCAATGCACACCCTGCTCGCCGCCGGTCTGGCCCGGAAGCCGGACTGAGCCGACTCAGTCGGTGAGGAGCTTCTTCCGCAGGATCGCCTTCGTCTCGGCCGGCGTCTCGGCCTGCACACTCACCCGCTCCATGACAGCGAGGTAATCCTCGACCTCCGGGCGCTTGTCGAGGTAGATCGCGCTGTTGAGCTGCTCGAGATAGACGACGTCGGGCAAGTCGGCCTCGGCAAACCGGAGGATCGTGAAGGGCCCGCCCGCCGCGGCGTGGATACCGAACTCGAACGGGAGCACCTGCACGGTGACGTTCGGCAGCGAGGTCATCTCGAGCAGGTGCTCGATCTGGTCCTGCATGACCCGCCGGGTGCCGAAGGGCCGGCTCAGGGCGGCCTCGTCGATCACGGCCCAGAGCTGGGGCGCCCCGGGCTCGGTGAGCATCTTCTGGCGGTTCATCCGCAGCCGCACCCGCCGGTCGATGTCGTCGGCGGACTCGTCCTGGTGGCCGACCAGGATGACGCTGCGCGCGTACTCCTCGCTCTGCAGCAGGCCGGGCACGAACTGCACCTGGTAGGTGCGGATAACGCTGGCCGCCTGCTCGAGTCCGAGGTACGTCTCGAACCAGCTCGGCAGGAGGTTGCTGTCCTGGTGCCACCAGCCCCGTGAGTTGGCCCGCCGGGCCAGGTTCAGGTACTCCTCGCGCTCCCCGGATTCGGTGACGCCGTAGAGCGAGAGGAGGTCGACGATGTCGCGTTCCTTGAAGCCGACCCGGCCCAGCTCCAGACGGCTGATCTTGGCGTGGG
>DASYES010000740.1:0-2929 GCA_036498885.1 Pseudonocardia sp. | reverse complement strand
TGCAGCACTTCCTGCGCCACCCCCTCGCGGCCGATGCCATGCAGCTGCGGCGCTGGGACGACCAGGCCAAGGATCCGCAGGCCCGGCCGCTCCCGATGGACGAACTTCTGGACGCCGCCCTCGCCGGCTGAGCACACTAGGGGCGGACCCGCACCACGACCTCGGTGTCGGTGACGCGCTCCACCCCGACGGTGAAGCCCTCGGCCTGCGTCTCCCCGCCCACCGGGGCCGTGATGCGCTGGCCGGCGACCTCCAGTTCGGCAGTGCCCGCGTCCACCCCGACGAGCTTGGCCTCGATGCCCAGCACGGACACGGCGGCGGCGCCGTTGCGGGGGAAGGTGATGGTGCAGCCGTCGAGACCGCAGTCCGTGTTCGAACCTCCGCCCCCGCATCCGGCGGTGAGGACGAGCGCGGTGAGCGTGGAGAGGACGAGCGCTGCGGGGCGACGGGTCATGATCGCCATGGTACGTGCCCGTTGGTCCGATTTGTCCGGGTACTGTTGCCACCCCACGACTCACTGGCCGTCGAACGACCCGTGCCTGCCCGCGCCGGCCGCGAACCGTGCGGCACCGGCGGCCGTGTCGGCCGCCAGCGACACCTGACCGTGCGCGTACTCCGCGTCCAGCGCGTCGGTCTCGGAGAGCCCTTCCTGCTCGAGCACCGAGAGCCGGTCGCGGCGCATGCAGGTCTGCGGGAACGCCGCCAGCTGGATGGCGAGCTCGTGGGCGGCGGCGAGGGCCTCCCCCGCCGGAACCACCCGGTTGGCCAGGCCGATCGCCAGCGCCTCCGCGGCATCGACCGGCCGCCCGGTGAGGATCATGTCCATCGCCCGGCTCGTGCCGATCAGGCGCGGCAGCCGCACGGTGCCGCCGTCGATCAACGGGACGCCCCAACGCCGGCAGAAGACACCGAACACGGCACTCTCGTCGGCCACCCGCAGGTCGCACCACAGCGCCAGCTCCAGCCCACCGGCCACGGCGTACCCCGACACCGCGGCGATCACCGGTTTCGACAATCGCATCCGGGTCGGCCCCATCGGGCCGTCGCCCCGGGGGTCGACGCGGTTCCCGCGCGGGGTGCCGACCGCGGTCAGGTCGGCGCCCGCGCAGAAGACTCCGCCCTCACCGTGCAGCACCGCGACCGCCGCGCTCTCGTCGGCGTCGAACGCGCGGAACACCTCGGCCAACTCCTCGGCGGTGGCCCCGTCGACGGCGTTGCGGCGCTCGGGGCGATGCAGGAACACCGTGGTGACGGGGCCGTCGCGCTCCACGCGGACGGCGGTCACGACCGGACCCACAGCGGATCGCGCAGCGCCCGGCGCAACACCTTGCCCACTGGCGACAGCGGGAGCGCATCGACCACGTGTACCTCCTTCGGGACCTTGTACCCGGCCAGCCGGGCGCGGACCGCACCCCGCAGCTCCTCGGCGGCCGGTGGCGGCACGCCGGGCCGGATCGTGACGAACGCGGTGACCGCCTCCACCCACGTCTCGTCCGGCGCCCCGACGACTGCGGCCGCGGCGACGGCGGGATGGGTGAGCAGCGCCTCCTCGACCTCACGGGGATAGACGTTGTACCCGCCCGTGATGATCATGTCGCTCGTGCGGTCGACCAGGGTGAGGTAGCCGCGCTCGTCGACCCGCGCGAGGTCACGTGTGCGCACCCACCCATCGGTCGTGATCGTCTCGGCGGTCAGCTCCGGCGCCCCGAAGTAGCCCGCCATCGCGAACGGGGCGCGCAGCTGTAGCTCACCCACCTCCGCCACGCCCAGCGGCGTGCCGCCCTCGTCGACCACGCGCACCTCGGCGTCCACGGACGGGTGCCCGCAGCTGCCCCACAACCCCCGGTCGTTGTGGTCGACCTTGTCGAGCACGGTGATCGCGAGCGGGGCCTCGGTCTGGCCGTAGAACTGGACGAACCGCGGTCCCCACAGGTCGAGCATCTGCTCCAGCAGCGGCCCGGGCATCGGGCTCGCCCCGTAGACGGCGGTGCGGAGATGGGGGACGTCGGTACGTTCGGCTGCGCCCGACGCCACGAGCATCCCCAGCATGGTCGGCACCAGGTTGATCTCGGTGGCGCGATGGGCGGCGACCGCGCCGAGGTAGGTGGCGGGATCGAACCCGGGCAGCACGGCGGAGACGCCGCCGCGGATCCAGTACGGGAGCACGAAGGTGCCGCTCGCGTGGATCAGCGACGCCGCGTGCAGCATCATCGAGTCCGGCGCGGGCGAGACGACGTTGGCCAGGACGTTCGCCGCGATCGCGGCCCAGCTCGCCTGGGTGTGCACCACGGCCTTCAGCGCACCTGAGGTACCCGAGGTGTAGGCCACGACGACAGGGTCGTCCGGGTGCGCGGGGAGCAGCGGGTCGTGGGCCGACGCGGCCGACATCTCCATGATCAGATCGGGCGCGTCCACCGCGTCGGTCGGGCCCAGGCACGCCGGTTGCAGCCCGTCGAGCCGCGCCGCCAGCTCGCTCGCCCGCTCCGCGAGCGCGCTGGTGTGCACCAGCAGCTGCACGTCGGTGGCCTCGATCATTCTGGCCTGCTCGTCCGGGGAGAGCCGCGGGTTGAGCGGGACACGGGCCACGCCCGCCTTGAGGCACGCGAAGTCGATCGGTACGGACCACAGCCCGTTGTCCACCAGCAGCCCGACCCGCGCACCCCGTTCCACCCCGAGTCCGTCGAGCACGTGGGCCAACCGGTTCGCCGCCTCGTTCACCTCGGCGAAGGTCATCGACTCCGCTCCGGCGACCACGGCTGTGCGCCCACCGTGCCGGGCAGCACCCCGGCGTACCAGTTCCACTGCCAGCATCAGCGACTCCCCTTGATCGCGCCCGAACCTACCTGCCGGGGCAAGGCCCGGAGGGGATAGTTGAAAGGCGGGGACAGAGCCCCATCCGGGTGAATATGAGAATCCCCACGACCCGGTC
>DASYES010000739.1:0-5627 GCA_036498885.1 Pseudonocardia sp. | reverse complement strand
GCGCCGTGCCGGGCGTGCAGCACGACGAGACGGTCACCGTGAAGCCGGGCGTCGGCGAACGCGACGTCCAGCACTGCGGCATCGTCGGCGGGTCGGTCCACTCCGACGAGCACGGGACGCTCGCGCGCCTGCTCGATGCGGCCACGGACGACGGTGACGGGGCAGGGTGCGCACCCACACACGTCCAACGCGACGGAGCCGATGAGAACCTCGTGCGGGCGGTCACCGCCGCCCATACCGATGACGAGGAGCCGGGCGCTCTCCGAAGCGGCGAGCAGGGAGTCAGCAGGCGTCTGCCCGGTTCGGTGAGTCGCGACGGACAGTCCGGGCTCGGTACGGCGGGCGACGGTGAAGGCGCGGGCCAAGATGTCATGTGCGCGTCGGGCTGCCGGTCCGTCCAGGCCCGTCACGTACGGGGCGGCGTGCACGATCCGCAGCGGGAGGCCGCGTAGCCGCGCCTCGGCGGCCGCCCACCGAACCGCATCCAGGGCAAGGCGTGTCCCGTTGACGCCCGCGACCACTGCGGTTTCGTCGAACGTGCGGGCGTCGTGCTCGATCGCATTCATACGGGTCACCTCGATGTCTCAGCCCGTCTGTGACTGCAAGCCTGGGGGTGGGGAGGCCGTGGGCGACAGGACCGCTGGGCCCCGATCCGAGGGTCCAGAGACCTGGGGCCGTGGGTGATCAGCTGTGTTGGGCGACGAGCAGTCTGGCCGGCCTCCTTTGTTCACGGCGGGCTGGCCTCCGGCGCGAGCAGATCGGTGACGGCCCGGCGAGGTGTGACGGTTACCGGGTATCCGTGCCCGATCCGCAGCACCGCTTGCGGTGGACGAGTCTCGCCCAGGAGGCGGCGCAACTCCTCCCGGGTCTGCCCTACCTCCACGATGTGTGACAGAAATGAGACGGCGAGGCCGTCTGCCGTGGCGGTGAGCAGGATCCGTTCCAGCGCGAGTCCGGCTTGAACGTCCGCGAGCGGGCCGCTGAGGTGCGCGGTCAGCACCGCGAGCAGCGGCTCGGTCTCGAAGTCCTTGCCGGTGAACCGGGCCGGACCGGAGCCGTCTCGGAAGTCGCGCAGCACCCAACGGTCCTGAGGTTCGGACAGGGGGCCGCCTGCGGTGGCGGGAACCCCGTCGCGGCGTCCTGATGGGAGTGCCGTCCATCGCTCGAGCTCGGCCCGGAAGCCGGGATCCGCCATCTGCGCCCGGTGTGCTTTGAGCGCCATTCGCTGCAGTTCCTTCCGCTGACGCGGCTCGTCCACGAGGTGCAGCCAGGCGCCCTCCTCGACAGCGGCACGGCGGAGTGCGTATCGCGCGGGTGGGAGAACCGGCTCCTCGCTGAACGGGTGCCGGTTGGTCCGGCGGAGTGGAATGACGCGCAGCAGCCGCATCTGTTCGGGCGTGGCGGTCTTCCGACCCCCGTGGCGGACGACGGCGAGGAGGTCCGGCCGGCTACGGTCGGGGAGGATCGTGACGACCGGCCGGATGCCGTGGCCGTGCAGCGCGAGCCGCAGGTTGAACAGAGCAGCACCACAGGCCATGCGCAGCTCGCAGTCGTCGGGATCGGCCTCCGGGAGCCTGCGCCGCGGGTCGACGTACAGCTCGATGAGGTGCGGCGTCAGCCGGAAACGCCAGGGCTGGCTGTTGTGCAGCGATGGTGCCCGGCCTGCCGCCTGCAACAATCCCTCAACCTGCTCGGGGGCCAGGCCGAACGTGCCCGGAATCTCAGCCATCGTCATCACGCCCATGGTGTCGGAGGGGCCGGAGCGAGCCGACCAGCGCGACGATGAGGCTGCCCCTGCCCTTCACCGGCCGGTATGGGCCGAAGGACCTGGGAAGAGGCGGTCGGGGGCCCCGGGAACAGCGGCCTCCGGTGGGTTGTCGCCGAGGCGCCGGCGTGCGAACTTTGGAGTACGCCGCGGCCGCGTGTTCGGCCGAAGCGATGGAGGTGCAATGCCCAACGATGGTGCCGCCGCCACAGAGCCGTTGCGTCCCAACGTCCTCGCCGGGCTGCGCCTGGACGAGTTGCTTCACGGCGTGCAGGAGCGGCTCGCGGAGATCGTGCAGATCCGGGACCGGATGCAAGGGCTGCTCGACGCTGTGCTCGCCGTCGCGTCGGGCCTGGAGCTCGATGCCACGCTGCGTCGTCGACGCCTCGCTGGTCGACCTCACGGTGCGGCTGGCCGAGCCTGCAAGCGCCACGGTCCACGATGCTGCGCAGTATGTCCCGACCGATCCGGCCCATCCCGTTGATGCTCACCCGAGCACGCATGATTTGCTCCGTTCTCACGGCTCTCTTCGGTCAGTAGCAATGGCGGGCGCGCTCGCGCCACGCGCCCACGGTCGTGAGGCATCCGCTGCCGGGGGCGAACGACCCGCTCGTGAGGCAGTAGTTGCGCAGCGCGATGGGCTGTCGTCGAGTGCAGACCACGGTCGCTGTCGCTGCATGCCGGGGCGAGGGACCTCCGGACCTCGGTCCTGTGTCCCCGGGGCCCTTGGTCCGTGTACAGAGAGCCCCTCGCCATCCTGCCTGCCGGCCCCGCCGCGCCTAGCGTCCGAGAGAGGCGATTCCCAGGAGGAGACTGTGCGAGTTCGCGAGATCATGTCCAGCCCTGCCGTCGTCGTCCCACCGGAGTTGCCGGTGAAGGAAGCGGCGGCCGTGCTCAATGCCCACGGCTTCACGTGCCTGCCCGTGGTGGCCGATGACGGCTCGCTGGTCGGCATCGTCAGCGAAGGAGAGCTGGTGGCCGATCGCTTCCCGCCCGACCCGCGCCTTCCGATCGCCGAGCGTGTGGACCGGAATCCCGGCAGGGTGGTCGCGGACGTGATGGTGCGCGACGTGCTTTCCGCGAATCCGCAGGAGGCGGCGGCCGACCTGCTCACGGTGCTGCGTTCGGCGGACATCAGGTCGCTGCCGGTCGTCGAGGACGGTGTGGTGGTCGGTGTGGTCACCTATCGGGACCTCGTGCGAGCGTTCGCACGCGACGACCGACTGATCGAGGCGGACGTGCGGCGCAGGCTCAACCTGTGCGGAGGAGTCGGCCGCTGGCAGGCGACGGTCCAGGACGGCGAGGTGACCATCGTCGACGACCGCCACGACCTGCCAGAGCGGAGCGCAGCGATTCGGGTCGCGGAGGCAGTCATCGGCGTGAGCCGCTGCCGGGTTGTGGAGGCGCCGGTCCCCGGCGGGGCAAGGATGGCGCAGTAATTCGCGCCTAGTTCGCGGCGTGGCAGGTCGGGGCACGTGGCCGTGTGGGTCTCCTTGTCGGTGCCGCGTCCTGGCCGACTTACACCCGGCCCTCGGTGGCCAAGGTTCATCGAGCAAGGTCACGTGTTCTCGGCGCACGTTGTTCCCGGAACAGAGGCCTGAGAGTCCCTCCCGATCCGGGAGCGCCGGGGCCCGAAGGCCCTTCACAGCAGGGCCGGGAGCCACTGCCGCTGTGCCCGACCTTCCGAGAACCTCGAGGTGACGGACCTGAGGAGGGACTTCACGATGAGCACAGGGCAGCGAGGAGGCACGATCGTCGTAGGCGTGGACGGATCGGAGCCTGCGCTCCAGGCGGTTCGCTGGGCCGCTGCGGAGGCCGTGCGCCGGCGAGTACCGCTGCGTGTCGTGACGGCGTTCGGCTGGATCCCCGATCATGCACTGGGCCAGGGTGTGCTCGGCGCACGCTACCGGGAGATCATGCTCGGGAAGGCGCGTGGGTACCTGGCTGCGGCGGTAGCGCTGGCGGAGCAGGAATCTCCGGGGCTCGAGGTGGAGCAGCAACTCGTCGTCGGTTATCCGATCGGCGTTCTCAGCTCCGAGTCCGGTCGAGCGCAACTGGTCGTCATCGGTGATCGCGGCCTCGGTGGTGTCACCGGGTTGCTGGTGGGCTCAGTAGCGGTCGGGCTGGTGGTCCGGGCGGAATGCCCGGTGGTCGTCGTCCGGGGCGAGGAGGCCCAACAGAACGCGTCGTTGCCGGTCGCGGTGGGCGTGGATGGTTCGCCGAACAGCGAGTCGGCTCTCGCGTTCGCCTACGAGGAGGCGGCCACCCGTGGGGTGCCGCTCGTGGCCGTGCACATTCTGTGGGACCTGCCTGTCGAGCTCGACGTGGTGCGGCTGGCCGAGGCGAACATCGCCGAGCTCGACGTAGAGGAGGTGCTGGCAGAACGACTTGCCGGGTGGAGCGAGAAATACCCTGACGTGCGAGCGCAGCGGCTGGTCGCCCACGATCACCCGGCGCGAGCGCTCGTCGAGGAGTCAGGTCGAGCTCAGCTTCTGGTGGTCGGATCGCGAGGACGTGGCGGGATCTCGGGCTTGGTGCTCGGCTCGGTCAGTCACGCCGTGCTGCACCGCGCGCACTGCCCGGTCGCGGTTGTCCGTCCGGACACCCGGACACACGAGTGACCGCAGCCCGTCGGCCCCTTGGCCCGAGACGAGATCACCGGAGGTCGGCCACCAACGGGGTGCTACGGCCGCACGGCGGCGAAGGAGAGACCGATGAAGGCACGTGACGTGATGAGCAGTCCCGTCATCGGGCCGGTGCGGGCCGGGCGCCCCCACCGGTGAGCCCCTACAAGAGGGGTCGGTGCCGATGTCGATGGCCAGGATTCTGCAGCACGCCCAATGCCAGTGGGACGCCGGTGAGGACGTCTCGGCTCGGCGGTTCGGCGCCGAGTGCAAGCGCTGACAGCAGGAACGGTGCGAGCTCGGCCACGTTGTCGGTCAGGTGGTACGTGAGGAAGCGGCGGATGTTGGCGAACGTCGCCCGCCCGTACTCGACCGCCGTCACGACGGTGGCGAAGTGGTCGTCGAGCAGAACCAGATCGGCGGCCTCCCGGGCGACGTCAGTGCCGCTGGCGCCCATGGCGACGCCGATGTCCGCTTCGCGCAGCGCCGGGCCGTCGTTGACGCCGTCGCCGGTCATGGCGACGACGTGTCCTCGGGTGCGAAGGGCGCGCGCGATCCGCAGCTTGTCCTCGGGCGTAGCCCTGGCGATCACGGCCCCGTCGATGTCGATGCAGGCGCCGAGCTCGCTCTCGTCGGCAGGCAGCGCGCCCGCGACAAGGACCGGGCTGCCGGGGAGCGCGAGCCCCACTTGCTCGGCGATGGCACGTGCGGTTGTGGGGTGGTCTCCAGTGATCATGGTGAGGTGGATCCGGGCGTTGCGGCAGGTGCGGATCGCGTCCGCGACACCGTCGCGTGGCGGGTCCTGTAACCCGACGAGCCCGAGTAGCCGCAGGGTGGTCTCCAGCACCTCGGGTGGCGCGTCCGCCGGCATGCCGGGCGGCAGCGGACCAGCAGCCACCGCGAGCACGCGTAGGCCGTGCTGCGCCATTCGCTCGACCTCGTGGCCGTCGGCCCCAGGGCACAGCGGCAGCACTGCCTCGGGAGCACCGGTCACGAATACGAAAAGCGAACCGGGAGCGCCGACGACGACCAGGCTCCGGCGCCGTACAGGGTCGAAGGCAATCCGGTGCTGTTCGGGCCGCGCCGACTCGTCGGTGTCCGGGTGGAGTCCGGTGCGCAGTGCCAGGACGTGCAGCGCGACCTCCATTGGATCGCCCTGAGGACGCCACGATCCGTCCCGCAGCACTGCGCGTCCTTCTGCGCACCGCACTGCGGCGACGGCGAGCTCGGTGACCGAT
>DASYES010000738.1:0-10366 GCA_036498885.1 Pseudonocardia sp. | reverse complement strand
AGATCGGACAGATACGACGAAAACCGGCCCCGCGGACGGGGCCGGCCTTCGTATTCGTGACCTGAGTGTTAGGCGGAGCGTTCGCGGCGCTCGCGACGCGGGGGCACCCGCGGCACGATGGTGGGGTTCACGTTCTCCCGCACCGTCTGCTCGGTGACGACGACCTTCGCCACGTCGTCGCGGCTCGGGATGTCGTACATCACCGGCAGCAGCACCTCTTCCATGATCGCCCGCAGGCCGCGGGCGCCGGTGCCGCGCAGGATGGCCTGATCGGCGACCGCCTCGAGCGCGTCCGCGGTGAACTCCAGCTCCACGCCGTCCATCTCGAACAGCTTGTGGTACTGCTTCACCAGCGCGTTACGGGGCTCGGTGAGGATCTTGACCAGGGCTTCCTTGTCCAGCGAGGTGACCGAGGCGACCACCGGCAGACGGCCGATGAACTCGGGGATCAAGCCGAACTTGATGAGGTCCTCCGGCATGGTGTCGCCGAAGCTCTCAGCAGACTCCAGGTCGCTCTTCGAGCGGATCTCCGCGCCGAAGCCCAGCCCGCGCCTGCCCACCCGGTCGCCGATGATCTTCTCGAGACCCGCGAAGGCACCAGCCACGATGAACAGCACGTTCGTCGTGTCGATCTGGATGAACTCCTGGTGCGGATGCTTGCGGCCGCCCTGCGGCGGGACGCTTGCGGTGGTGCCCTCGAGAATCTTCAGCAACGCCTGCTGAACGCCCTCGCCGGAGACGTCGCGCGTGATCGACGGGTTCTCCGACTTGCGGGCGATCTTGTCGACCTCATCGATGTAGATGATGCCGGTCTCGGCTCGCTTGACGTCGTAGTCCGCCGCCTGGATGAGCTTCAGGAGGATGTTCTCGACGTCCTCGCCCACGTACCCGGCCTCGGTGAGCGCCGTGGCATCGGCGATCGCGAACGGCACGTTGAGCAGCTTCGCGAGCGTCTGTGCGAGATATGTCTTGCCGCAGCCTGTGGGGCCGAGCATGAGGATGTTGGACTTCGAGAGCTCGACGCCATCGCCGTCGGCCCCGCGCCCCTTGTCGCCCGCCTGGATGCGCTTGTAGTGGTTGTATACCGCTACCGAGAGCGTGCGCTTCGTCTGGCTCTGCCCGACGACGTACTGGTCGAGGAAGTCGTGGATCTCAGCAGGCTTGGGGAGCTCGTCGAGCTTCACCTCGCCGGCCTCCGCCAGCTCTTCCTCGATGATCTCGTTGCAGAGATCGATGCACTCGTCGCAGATGTAGACGCCAGGACCGGCGATCAGTTTCTTGACCTGTTTCTGGCTCTTCCCACAGAACGAGCACTTGAGCAGGTCACCGCCGTCGCCGATGCGTGCCATGAGTGCAGACCCCAAATCCCATCTAGCGCTACCCCGTCCGGCGGGCCCGGTAGGAGTGTCCTCGTGACGGTACCCGCCGAACACGTCTCCGCGGGAGCATCAGCGCACCCTGATTCGTGGACGGGTCGGCGGACGGTAGGCGCCGGGAGTCGAAGAACGGCCTCCGACGCACCACCCTGGCTCAGCTGTCCGTGTCAGACAGCCGACAGCTTGCGGCTCTGAATGATCTCGTCGACGATCCCGTACTCCTTGGCCTCCTCGGCCGTCAGGATGCGGTCCCGCTCGATGTCGTCGTGCACCTGCTCGGGTGTGCGGCCGGCGTGCTTGGCCAGCGTGGTCTCGAGCAGTCGGCGCATGCGAGTGATCTCCGCGGCCTGAATCTCCAGGTCCGACACCTGGCCGTAGAAGCCCTCGGTGGCCGGCTGGTGAATCAGGATGCGCGCGTTCTGCACCGCGAGCCGCCGCCCCGGAGTACCGGCGGCGAGCAGCACAGCCGCGGCCGAAGCCGCCTGGCCCAGGCAGACCGTCTGGATGTCGGGCCGGATGAACTGCATCGTGTCGTAGATGGCCATCAACGATGTGAACGAGCCACCCGGCGAGTTGATGTACATGCTGATCTCGCGGTCGGGGTCGGCCGACTCCAGGCACAGCAACTGCGCCATCACGTCGTTGGCCGACGCGTCGTCGATCTGCACGCCGAGGAAGATGATGCGCTCCTCGAACAGCTTGTTGTACGGGTTCGACTCCTTGACCCCGTAGCTGGTGCGCTCGACGAACGACGGCAGCACGTACCGCGACTGCGCCGGTGACGGGGCGCCGCCACCCGGCATCTCGAACCTGGTCACCTGGAGCTCCCGTTCTGGCTGGCCGCGTCCGGCAGCTGGCCGGCACGCGAGATCACGTGGTCGACGAATCCGTACTCCAGCGCCTCGTGCGCGGAGAACCACCGGTCACGGTCGAAGTCGGCGGTGATCTTCTCGACCGTCTGGCCGGTGTGCCCGGCGATCAGCTCCGCCATCTCACGCTTGTGGCGGCGGAACAGCTCGGCCTGGATGGCGATGTCGGACTCCGTACCCCCGACACCAGCCGACGGCTGGTGCATGAGGATCTGGCAGTGCGGAAGCGCGAAGCGCTTGCCCCGCGTGCCGGCGGACAGCAGGAACTGCCCCATCGAGGCGGCCAGCCCCATCGCGTAGGTGGCCACGTCGCACTCGACGAACTCCATCGTGTCGAAGACGGCCATACCCGCGGTGACCGAGCCACCCGGCGAGTTGATGTACAGCGAGATGTCCGCCGTGGGGTCCTCGGCCGACAGCAGCAGCATCTGCGCGGCGATCCGGTTGGCGATGTCGTCGTCGACCTGCTGGCCGAGCACGATGATCCGCTGCTGCAGGAGCCGCTCGTAGACCGAGTCGGACAACGTCATCGACGTGGGCGCGCCCCGTCGCATCTCCGCTCCGAACGTGCGGTCCGCGCTACGCGGGCCGGTGTCCTGTGGGCTCACTTCACCCTGCCTTCTGCTGGTCAGCTCGCGTGTTTGGTCGGGTTCGACCCTACGCGGACGGGCGGGTGGCCCGCCGCGTACGGCCACGTTGTTCGCTGTGGGCGTGGCGGATCCGGTCCGAATCAGGAGCCGGAGGGGGCCTTGTCCCCGGAAGCGCCCTCTGCGGCCGTGTCCGCGGCGGGCTCCTCAGCAGGAGTGTCGTCGGCCGGACCATCCGCAGCGGAGCCCTCGGCGGTGTCCTCGACCGCGGCGGTCTCGTCGGCGGGCACCTCCGGCGCCTCGTCGCCGTCGTCGTCACCGAGCACATCGGAGAGGTCGACGGCCTGCCCGGACGCGTCGGTGACGGTGGCAGCCCTGACGGCCTGGATCAGCGCCTTGCTCCGCCGGACGTCGGAGTAGATCGCACCGAGCTGGCCGGCCTCCTGGATGCGCTGTACGAACTCCTCGGGCGCCATCTGGTACTGCTGGGCCTGGTAGACGATGCGCTCGGTGAGCTCCTGGTCGTTGACCGAGACCTCCTCGGCGTCGGCCAGCGCGTCGAGCACGAGACGGGTGCGTACGGACTTCTCCGCCTCCTCCCGGGCCTCGGTGTCGAACTCCTCGCGGTTCTTGCCCTGCGACTCGAGGAACTGCGCGAAGCGCTCCTCGTCGTGGTCGAAGCTGTGGACGGCGTCGTGCACGCGGGACTCGACCTCTGCGGCGACCACGGTCTCCGGCAGCGGCACATCGGTGGCGTCCACCAGCGCGTCGAGCACCTTGTCGCGGGCCTGGGTGACCTGCTCCATCCGCCGCACCCGGCCGAGGCGCTCCCGTAGATCGGCGGTGAGCTCGTCGAGCGTGTCGAACTCGCTGGCGAGCTGGGCGAACTCGTCGTCGGCTTCGGGGAGCTGGCGCTCCTTCACCCCGGTGACCTTGACGGTGACCTCGGCGTCCTTGTCGGCGTACTCGCCCGCGACGAGCTTCGAGGTGAAGGTGGCCGACTCATCGGCCGACAGGCCCTCGATCGCCTCGTCGATGCCGTCGATCAGCCCGCCCTGACCCACCTGGTAGGAGAACCCGGTGGTAGTGGCCTCCTCGACGGGCTCGCCGTCGACGGTGGCCGACAGGTCGATGAGGACGAAGTCGTCCTTCGCAGCCGCCCGCTCCACGCCGGTGAGCGTGCCGAAGCGCGCCCGCAGGTTCTGCAGCTGCTCGTCGACGTCGTCATCGCTGACCTCGACGTCGTCGACGGACACGGTGATCGATTCGAGGTCGGGCAGCGTGATCTCCGGCCGGACGTCGACCTCGGCGGTGAACGCCAGCTTGTCGCCGTCGGCGATCTCGGTGACCTCGATGTCCGGGCGGCCGATCGGCGTGACCTGCTCGGCGCCGGTGACGGCCTCGCTGTACTTGGCGGGGACGGCGCCGTTCACGACCTCTTCGAGCACCACTCCACGGCCCAGGCGGGCCTCGATGATGCGGGCCGGCACCTTGCCGGGGCGGAAACCGGGCACCCGGACCTGCTGAGCGATCTTCTTGTAGGCGCGGTCGAAGTCCGGCTTGAGCTCGTCGAAAGGCACCTCGACGTTGATCCGGACCCGCGTCGGGCTCAGCCGCTCGACGGTGCTCTTCACGGTGGGGTACTCCTCGGTGCTGGGCAGTGTCGGGACACACGACGCGGACGGTGCGGGCCGCAGGCGAGGTGGGTCCTCAGGCGTGCCCGGTCGCGGCGCCGGAGGGGCGCGCGGCCGGTCGTTCCCGCGAGTCTAGGCGAGACGGAGTGACGTACCGCGCCGGGCCACCGCAGGCCCACCGCTGCGGCGGTCAGGAGCCGGTCGATGGGGCGGTCACGACGTCGGAGAACGTGATTTCCACGGCGACGGGGCCGAGCAACCCGCGGACGACGGCCCCCAGTTCCTCGGCCAGCCGGGGCAGCGGCGTCGCCGGGGTGCCGAGCCGCGCGACGACGGCCAGCTCGACGGGTTCGCCGCCGGTCCCGATCCGCACGCCGACCACCCGGTCACCGACGAGGTACGACGCGACCGTGCCGAACGGGCCGCCGTCGAGGCTCTCGACCCCGGGATGGCCGAGCACGGCGGCGGCGAGCTCGGCCGCACGGCCGGGGACGGACATCGCAGCAGGGTACGGCTAGCGTGTCCGTGGTGGCAGCGACCCGGGGGTGGGCGGAGCCGCCGCCCCCGCCCGACGCACCCGCCGCGCGCCCGGAGCAGCGGCAGGCCGAGCTCGACGAGCAGACGCTCGTGGTGCGCGCCCAGGAGGGCGACGCGCGGTCGTTCGAGGTGCTCGCCCGGCGCCACCAGGCCGCCCTCTACCGCGTCGCGGTGCGGGTGCTCGGCGACCCCGGCGAGGCCGAGGACGCCCTGCAGGAGGCGCTGCTCGACGCGTGGCGGCGGATCGGCGCGTTCCGTGCCGAGTCGGCCTTCTCCACGTGGATGTACCGGGTGGTCACGAACCGGTGCATGGGCATGCTGCGCAACAGGCGCCCGGTGCCCGTCGACCGCATGGACGACGCGGCCGCCGTCGCCGACTCCCCGGAGCGCACGGCCGAGCTCGACGCAGGCATGGTCGCGCTCGGGCAGGCCGTGGCGGGCCTGCGCGACGAGCTGCGGGTCTGCTGGGTGCTGCGCGAGCTGGAAGGCCTGGGGTACACCGACATCGCGCACATCACCGGGGCGAGCGAGGATGCGGTTCGCGGCCGGATCCATCGCGCGCGGGTGCAGCTGGCGGAGGTGATGCGACCGTGGCGATGAACGCGGGCTCTCCCGCGGAGGGCCCCGACGGGCCCGCCCCCCGGCTGGCGTGCGGCCGCGACGCGGCTCTGGTGTGGGACCGCGCGGCAGCAGGGACGCCGCCCGACGCGCACGAGCGCGACTGCCCGCACTGCAACGCGGCATTCGCCGACGCGCGGGGCCTGGACGCCGTGGTGCACCGCATGGCGTCCCAGGACCTCGAACCGCCCCCGTCCATGATGGACCGGGTGATGGCCGCCGTCCGCACCGAGCTGCGCCCCCACGACCTGCTGACCCTGTCCTCGCCGCACGGACCGGTGCGGCTGAGCCGCCCGGCGGCCGCGGCCGTGCTGCGTCACGTCGTCGACCGGATGGATGGGCTGCGGGCGCGCAGCTGCCGGATCGAGCAGCCCACCGGGGCCGATGGCCGGGCTCCGCACGCCGCCGACGTCGCCATCACCGTGACGGCCCGCTTCGGCGTCGACCTGGCGTCGGTGACGGCGCGGGTGCGCCAGATGGTGATCGCGGCGGGTGAGCAGGCGCTCGGGGTCCCCGTGCGGCGGGTGGACATCGACGTCGTGGACCTGTTCGGGGAGGGCACGACGTGACCGAGCCCGATCCGCCGGTGCGCCTGCACGTCGGTGACGCCGTTGTCGCCCGGGTGGCGGCCCACCGGGCCCGGCTCGTGCCCGGCGTCGTCGCGCTGCGCCCCGACCTGGCCCAGGCTCTCATCGGGATCGCGGGCACCGTGCTCGGGCAGGACCGCTCCCGGCCCCCGGTCCAGGGCGTGAGCGCTTCGGTCCACGGCAGGTCCGCCGAGGTGTCGATCACCATCGTGACGCGGCTCGGGCACAACTGCCGCGACCTCGCCGTCGCGGTGCAGCGCGAGGTGGCCGCCGAGGTGTCGGCCTACACCGGGCTCGACGTCGTGGTGCGGGTGACGGTGGCCGAGGTTCTGCTCGACTGACCCGGCCGGATCATCACGCGCGTTGGGCCCTGGCCTGCAGTACGCAGTCGGCGCACAGGCCCCCGCCCGGCACCCGGTAGTACAGGCAGCAGCTGCACCGCCTGAACGACCAGATGCGGTCGGGCTCCACCGGCGGGAGCAGCTCTCCGGTGCCTGCGAAACGGCCGGCCGCGAGGAGCCGCTGTGCCACCGCCGCGGCCCGCTCGGCCACCTCGGGGCGCTGTGCCACCACGAGCCGCTTCGCGCTCGCCACCGCTGAGGCTGCGTTTCCCCACAGCACCCGCTGGGCGACCGGCACCTGCGCCCGCACCGCGGTGACGAGCGGTTCGAGGTGCTCCTCGAGCAGGGATGGGGCGAGCGCGGCGGCTGCGGCGGTGACATCCGGCACGGGAACGGCGTCGAGTTCAGGGCACCACAGCGGCCACGGCCCGCTCTCCGTAGCGCGCCAGTGCAGGGCCCGCGGGGTCAACCGCGGCAGCACCCCGTGCAGGACGGCGGCGGCGAACGGTGCCGACACGACCAGAGCGGCGATGCCTTGGAACGCGATGGAGGCGGCGACGCGGGCGTCGACGTCCTGCCGGTCCGGGCCGCCGAGGGCACCGCGCACGTGCGCGATCCGGTCGCGCAGGGGGGTGGGATCGGTCCGGAGGTCGAGCATCGGGCGCCAGTCAGCGTCGGGGACGTCTGCGGAACCAGTGGTGACCGCGAAGAACGGGCCGAGCCGGGAGACGTCGGCCAGGACCGCGCGAGCATTCATCATCGTCCGGCCCTTCATCGCCCGGCACCCTCATCTCAGCGTGCCCGGACGAACACCGTTCGTTAACGAACCGTACACAATACCTGCTACCTGGCCGAAACGAAGCCCACTGCCCTGGTCATCGTGGTCACTACTGCTCTTACTGGCGAATAGCGGTATTGACATGCGACATTATCTCCGGCGATCCCGCACCCGCTGACGTGTGCGCTCGCACGCGCGCGCAGAGCCGGCCAACGCCTCACGATGGTGTACGGCCGTCAGGTCGGCTCCGGGGGACAACCGGGGTCACCGCACTGCGCCGCAAACCGGTCCCCGCCAGAACAGGCGTCGGACCGAAGCGGTCCGTTACTTTGACGTTCCTACACCACGTCGTCCCGATGCGAAGTGTCGGGGTGCACCGAGACGACAGGAGGCACTCATGGCTGAGAACCCAGCGGGTACCTCGAAGGGGCTCTACGCCCCCGAGTTCGAGCACGACGCCTGTGGCGTCGCCATGGTCGCCGACCTCGCCGGTCGCCGCGACCACGCCATCGTCCGAAAAGCGCTCACCGCGTTGCTGCGGATGGAGCATCGCGGTGCCCGTGGCGCCGAGGTCAACACCGGCGACGGTGCGGGCATCCTCCTCCAGGTACCGGATGAGTTCCTCCGTGCCGTCGTCGACTTCGAGCTCCCCCCGGCGGGCGCCTACGCGGTGGGCACTGCCTTCCTGCCGGCGAACGCCGAGAAGGCCGACGCCACGGTGCTGGAGATCGAGCGCCTGGCCGCCGAGGAGAACCTCCGGGTTCTCGGCTGGCGCGAGCTGCCCGTCAGGCCCGATGCGGCCGACATCGGCCCCAGCGCCCGCGCCGCCATGCCGAGTTTCCGCCAGCTGTTCGTCGCCGGTGTCGAGGACCCCCCGGATGCTCCCACCGGGATCGCGCTGGAACGGCGCTCCTTCTGCCTGCGCAAGCGGGCCTCGCACGAGACGGGCACCTACTTCCCCAGCCTGTCGCCGCGCACCATCGTCTACAAGGGCATGCTCACCGAACCGCAGGTCGAGACGTTCTACCCGGACCTGTCCGACGAGCGTGTCACGAGCGCTCTGGCCGTCGTCCACTCGCGGTTCTCCACCAACACGTTCCCCGCTTGGCCGCTGGCGCACCCGTACCGGTACGTGGCGCACAACGGCGAGATCAACACGCTGCGTGGCAACCGCAACTGGATGGCCGCGCGCGAGGCGCTGCTGAAGTCCGACCTCATCCCGGGCGATCTGGAGCGCCTCTCCCCGATCGTCACTCCGGACGCGAGCGACTCGGCCACGTTCGACGAGGTGCTGGAGCTGCTGCACCTCGGCGGGCGCAGCCTGCCGCACGCGGTGCTGATGATGATCCCGGAGGCGTGGGAGAACCACGAGGAGATGGACCCGGCCCGCCGGGCCTTCTACGAGTTCCACTCCGCGCTCATGGAGCCGTGGGACGGGCCTGCCCTCGTCGTGTTCACCGACGGCACGCAGATCGGTGCGGTGCTCGACCGCAACGGGCTGCGGCCCGCCCGCTACTGGGTCACCGAGGACGGCACGGTCGTGCTCGCCTCCGAGGTCGGTGTGCTCGATGTCGAGCCGTCCGCCGTGGTGCGCAAGGGCCGGCTCGAGCCGGGCCGCATGTTCCTCGTCGACACCGAAGCGGGCCGCATCGTCGACGACGCCGAGATCAAGGGTGCGCTGTCCGCCGAGCACCCCTACGCCGACTGGCTGCACGCCGGGGTGATCCCGCTCGAGGACCTCGTGGCTCGCGAGCGCGAAGTGCCCAGCCACGCGGCGTTGACCCACCGCCAGCTGGCCTTCGGCTACACCGAGGAGGAGCTCAACATCCTCCTCAAGCCGATGGCGAGCGCGGGCGCGGAGCCGATCGGCTCGATGGGCAACGACGCTCCGCTCGCTCCGTTCTCGGAACGGCCGCGGCAGCTCTACGACTACTTCACGCAGCTGTTCGCGCAGGTCACGAACCCTCCGTTGGACGCGATCCGCGAAGAGCTCGTCACCTCGCTGCGGTCGCTGCTCGGCCCGGAGCAGAACCTCCTCGAAGCGGGCCCGGCCAGCTGCCGCACCGTGGTGCTGCCGTTCCCGGTGCTCGGCAACGACGACCTCGCCAAGATCATCCACATCAACGACGACGGTGAGTTCCCCGGCTTCGCGTCGTACACGGTGCGGGGCCTGTTCCGCGCCGCGGAGGGCGGGAAGGGGCTGCGGACCCGGCTCGATGAGATCGAAGCCGAGGTCTCCGAGGCCATCGCAGACGGCGCCCGGCTCATCGTGCTGTCCAGCCGAGGGGTCGACGCTGACCACGCACCGATCCCGTCGCTGCTGCTCACGGGCGCGGTCCACCACCACCTCGTCCGGGAGCGCACCCGCACGATGGTGGGCCTGGTGGTCGAGTCCGGCGACGCCCGCGAGGTCCACCACATCGCGCTGCTGCTCGGCTACGGCGCAGCGGCGGTCAACCCCTACCTGGCGATGGCCACCGTCGAGGATCTCGCCGAGCGCGGCGACCTCCCCGGCGTCGACGGCCCGACCGCGGCGAAGAACCTGGTCAAGGCGCTGGGCAAGGGTGTGCGCAAGACCATGTCGAAGATGGGCGTCTCCACTGTGGCGTCCTACACCGGCGCGCAGATCTTCGAGGCCGTCGGGCTGGGCAAGGAGGTCGTCGACGCCTGTTTCCGCGGCACCACGTCGCGGCTCGGTGGCGTCGGCTTCGACGTGCTGGCCCACGAGGTTCTCCTGCACCACCGCCGCGCCTTCCCCGCCGACGGGGTGCGCGCGCCGCACCGCGAGCTCGCGGTGGGCGGTGACTACCAGTGGCGCCGCGAGGGCGAGGCGCACGTCTTCTCCCCCGCCACGGTGTTCAAGCTGCAGCACTCCACCCGGACGGGCCGCTACGAGGTGTTCAAGGAGTACACCCGGCTAGTCGACGATCAGTCGCAGCGGCTGATGACCCTGCGCGGACTGTTCGCCTTCCGCGAGGGCTTGCGGCCGCCAGTGCCGATTGACGAGGTGGAACCGGTTGAGTCGATAGTCAAGCGGTT
>DASYES010000737.1:0-3241 GCA_036498885.1 Pseudonocardia sp. | reverse complement strand
GCGCGGTACTCACCCAGCATGCGCAGGCCGTCGACGAGCTCGCCGAGAAGCCGGGCTTCACCGTCCGGATCTCGCTGCAGCGGGCCACCGACGTGATCGCCGCGTTGCTGTCGCCGGAGACCTACGGGCTGCTCGTGGTGGGGCAGGGCTGGGCGCCACCGGACTGGGCGGAGTGGGTGTGCCGGCACCTGGCGGCCGATCTCTTCCCTACGGTCCCTGCGGAGCCGGTGCCACACTGACGTCATGGCCGTTGTCCGCAGCATCGTCCCCGCGCCCGGGCCGATCGGCGCGCTCACGCTCGGCGTCACCACGGCAGGTCTTGCGGTGGTGGTGTTCGGCGATCATCCGGAGACGGTGGAGCGGATGGCTGCCCGACTCGGGGAGCCGGTGGTGGACGGCGACGCGGGACCGGCCGGCGAGCAGCTCACCGAGTACCTCGGCGGGAGCCGGCGGACGTTCGACGTGCCGCTGGACTGGAGCCTCACCCGCGGGTGGCAGCGGCAGGTGTTGCAGACGTTGTACGAGACCGTGCGGTTCGGCAGCACGGTGACCTACGGAGAGCTGGCCTCGCGGAGCGGCGGGCAGGGGCACACGGCCGCTCGGGGTGTCGGGTCGATCATGGGGTCGAACCCGCTGCCGGTGGTGGTGCCGTGCCACCGGGTGCTCGGGTCGGACTCCCTGGGCGGCTTCGGCGGCGGCCGGGCCACGAAGGAATGGCTGCTCGCACTGGAGGGGGTGCTCACCCCGGCCCTCGACTTCGGGCCGGGGTGAGCACCGCTCAGGTGCGTACCGCCTGGATGTCGATGTCGATCCGCAGCGTCCGGCCCACGGCCAGCAGCCCGGCGAGCACCGACTGGTTCCAGTCGATGGCGAAGTCGTCGCGCGACACCTCGGCGGTCGCCGAGAACGCCGCCCGCACTCCGCCCATGAGGTCGGGCCCCGTGCCGTGGAACTCGACCTGCAGCGCTACCGGCGCACTCACGCCCTTGAGCGTGAGCAGGCCCTCGACGATCCAGTGCGTGTGGTCGACCCGCCGCAGACCGTCGCTCTTGTAGCGGATCTCGGGGTAGCGCAGCGCGTCGAGGAAGTCGCCGCTGCGCAGGTGCTCGTCGCGCATCTCGTCGGCGGAGTCCACGCCCGTGGGGTCGATGAGCACCTCGACCGAGCTGGTCTCCAGCGGGTCGGCGATCTGCACCTGACCGCTGAAGCGGCGCAGCCGCCCACGGATCCGGCTCATCCCGATGTGCAGCGCGGTGGCCTGGATGCTCGAGTGCACAGGGTCGATCACCCACGTGCCCGGGGCGGGGAGGACCGCCAGCCCCGCCCGGTTGAGCTCCAGTACACCGAGCGCGGTGACCGGCTCGGCCCCGACGGAGACGGTGCGGGCCAACGGATCGTGCCCGGGTGCGGCGACGATCAACGTGTACGGCCCGGCGGGCACCCCGTCGAGGACGATCCGCCCGTCGGGGCCGCTCGTGCCCCGAGCGCGTTGCACACCGCCCGCGTCGACCGCTGTGAGCGTGCCGCCCGCGACCGGCCAGCCGTCGAGGGTGGTCAGCTGACCCGTCACGGTGCTCACCGCACACCTCCCGTGTCGAAGGACTCGAAGAGCGGCTCCGCTGCCGGGGTCGCCGGTGGCGTCGCGGCCGGGTTCGGCGTTCCGAGCTCCACCACTGTGGAAGCCTGCGTACCGGCGGTGACGTGCACCATCTGCGCGACCGGCGCGTAACCGCTCGCGGTGAGGGTGTAGATGCCCTCAGCGAGGTCCTCGAACGCGAACGAGCCGTCGGGACCGGTCACCGTCGAGCCGACGACCATGCCGGAGCCGTCGACGAGGGTGGCAATCGCCTCGGGCACGCCGCGCCCGTTGCTCGCCGCGGTGACGCTGCCGAGCAGGCGTGACCGTCTCGGTAGTTCGAGGTCGCACTCCACCGTGGCGCCCACGTCGAGACGCACGCTCACGGCGACGGGCTGGTGGCCGGGGCTCGCGGCCGTCAGTGTGTAGCTGCCGTCGGGAACCCCGATCAGCTGGAAGCGGCCGTCGGCGTCGGTGACCCGCGCCGCGGCCACGTCACCGCGCACGTCGATCAGCGTGACAGCCGCCCCGGCCACCATGCGGCTGCCCGTGGACGCGTCGGGGGTGCTCACGGTGCCCACAACGGCGCTGGCGCCGCTGAGTGCCACGTCGTGGCGGGTCGGCGTGCCGCCGACGGCGACCATGGCCGCGTGCGGCTGGTAGGTGCCGCCCGCTGCGACCACGAGGAAGGTGCCGCCGGTGCGCAGGTCCACGCGGTAGTACCCGTCCTGGCCCGTCGTGGTTCGCGCCTCCTGCCGCCCTGCGGGGTCGGCGACGGTGACGACGACCTGCGGCAGACCCATCCCGTCGGCGCGGGCGACCGTGCCGTACACGGCGGGACCGTTGTCGCCGGTGTAGGCCGGGCGCTCGGCGGGCGCCGCTGCCGGGTAGGCGGCGGGGTATGCGGAGGGTGCAGGCTCGCGGCGCGGCAGCGGGTCGGCGGCGTGGTGGCCGTTGGGCTGGGCGTGACCGTTGCCGTTGCCGTTCGCGGCGACGACCGCGGCGAGCGGGGTGGTCTCCTGCGTCAGCAGGGCGTGCCGCCCGCCGCCCCCGTTCGATGACATGGTGAGGTTCTCGTTCAGCTCCTGCGCGGCGTCGGCCGTCAGGGGAGCCGCAGCCGGCCCCGCCTCGGCCAGCGCCGCGTCCTCCATCGCCCTGGCCTGTGCACCGGACATCGTGCGCAACGGAAGCTCCTTGACGAACAACACGATGAAGAAGGCGATGGCCAGCACGATCGCGACGATGCTGAAGGTGAAGGCCATCGAGTCGGCGAAACCGGCGAGGAACGGCCGGGCGAGCCGTGGGTCGATGGTCTGCAGGAACGAGGAGTCGGCAAGGACGTTCGACGCTCCTCCGTCACCACCGCCGGTCAGCGAGGCGATCACCGGGCCGTTGGCGGGGTTGGCGCGCACCGCGGGGTCGGCGAGTGCCTCCTGGAACTGCGGCGTCCCGGCGGCCTTGCGGAACTGGTCGGCGATGTTGCCGGTGACCGTGCTGAACACGACCGACAGGAAGACCGCCACTCCGACCGTGCCGCCCATCTGGCGGAAGAACGTGGTGGAGGCGGTGGCGACGCCCATGTCCCGCGGGGGCACCGCGTTCTGCACCGCGAGCACCAGGGTCTGCATCGACAGGCCCAGCCCGAGGCCGAACATCAACATGTAG
>DASYES010000736.1:0-6018 GCA_036498885.1 Pseudonocardia sp. | reverse complement strand
GCCGGACGGTGCGGAACCCGACGGCCCGCGCGCACCGTCTACGTCACCGAGGGTGGCAAGGCCACTGCCCCGCTGCCCGTCCTGGGATCGGCGCCGCGGACCGTGCGCGTGTGTGCACTCGACGCCGGTGCGGGGGCCAGCGCGACCGGAACCTGCCGCACTGCGAGCGCCGGCGCTACCCGGACGCCGACACCACGCTTTGCTCGACCTCGGAGCCGAGTGTCGTCGCGACGGCTGCCGGCATCCGTCGTCCCGTCCGGGCGTCGCCGGGCTCGAACGACGGCAATCCAGTTGTCGTCGTAACGGGCGGCGGATTGCCGGGCTGAGGCGATCTTCATCCACAGGTCGGTGACTATTGCTCGGTGGGGACCCGCGCGAGCAGTGTGCTGCGTGGGGAGACGGCGGCGGGTGCAGCGGTCACTCCGGGGTTCCGGCTCCTTCGTCGCTGGACTGCAGGCTCCTCGCTCGCGTCTCGGCGATCTCTTGCAACGCCGGCCAGAGGTACTGCCTGCACAAGGGGTAGTTCTCCGAGACCGGGAAGTGCCCGATGCCGGACATGCGGCCGCCCTTCGCGCCGGGGATGCGAGCGAGGGTCTGCTCGGTCTCCTCCGCGCTGCACGCGTAGTCGTACTCCCCGGTGTAGAGGTGCACCGGGCATGCCGCGGTGTCGATCTCGTGTTCGCGGCCGCTGAGGTCGAGGCCCTTGCTGTAGAAAAAGGTGTCACCGCGGTAGATCCCCGGCCCGCCCTGGCTGTAGATCCACCATTGCTCCTTGCGGGCCTGCAGCGGACTCTGCGGCGCCATCAGCCCGTAAATCCACGAGGGCACGACCTGGTTGCTGTTGACGTCCGGGGCGAGCGGCCAGTCCTGGAATCGGCCATGCACGGTGGCGGCGCCGGAGAACCCGATGACCCCGCCGATCTCCGCATCGTGGGTGCGGGCGAGCTCCAGGACGAGCGAACCGGCCATCGAGCAGCCGACGACGATCGGCTGCTCCAGCTCCAGGCGGCGGATCACGGCCATCACCGTTGCGACATAGGCCTCGGCGGTGAGCAGGTACTCGCGGCCCCACCAGCCCTCCGGAGGCAGCGACTTGCCGTGCCAGGGCAGGTCGAACGCGATGACCCGGAAGCGCTCCAACACCTCGGGGTCGTTCTGCAGGTGCCGGTACTGGCGGGCATCGGCGCCGGCGGTGTGCAGGCACACCACGGGCGTCCCGCTCCCGGACTCCTCGACGTAGATGCGCTGGGGCTCCCCCAGCACCTCCACCGTGGTGTAACGGCCGACCACCGGCTCGTAGATCGTCATCGCGAGGCCTCCACACCCTCCGGCGAGCGCATGGCCTGCAGCACCAGATCCAGCACCCGCAGGTGGCGGATCAGCTGGTCGCGGCCTGCGCGTATCTCGAAGTCCGGGCGCCGACGGTCCATCGCCAGCACGTGGTTGCTGTGCGGCGGCGGCACCGGAGCCAGAAAGTCCGCCCACGCCTGCGGTGCGCCGGCCAGAACCACGTCCGTGGATGCCTCGGCCGCGTTGTCCGTCTCGAGCACGGTCAGTCGCCCGGCGTCGATCCGGTAGCTACGGGCGTCGGCACCGCTCACGAGGGTGAAGGTCAACCGGGTCCACCGGCTGACGTGTCCGAACTCGGGGTCGGTAGCCACGCGGTCGAACCACTGCTGCTCGCCGGCGGCCTCGAGGATCTGCATCGGCTCATCCCTGTCTGCTGTCCCAGTGGTCAGGTCTGACTCGGTCGTCGGTGGCGCCGAGGAAGTCCTCGTCGTCGAGCGCGAAGACCAGTGAGACGAGCGCGCGACATCAGTGTGATGCGCAGCTCGCGGGCGCCGGGTCGACGCCAGCCATAGCTGGTGGCCTCGCTCATCGTGCTCCTTCGGACGATCGTGGTGGTGCTCGTCGCTCGACGGGACGGCGGCTGCGGTCGGCCCCGAATCAGCCCTTGTCGAGGACCTTGGGCTGGGACAGCGCGTCGTACTGCATAGTCGGCTTGTACAGGCGGCGGTTGATCGTCCAGCCGCTGCCATCGACCCGGACGAGGTCGCCCTTGTCGTCGATGCCGCGGACCTGGACCCTGCCCACTCCCTCGCCGCCCTGGTGCAGGGTGGCCATCACGTAGCCGCGTGCGGTGGCGGTGTCACCGTCGATCTCGATGCGGACGGTGCTCAGGGAGTGGTCGGTCGCGTCGTAGGCGACCATGCGGTGCAGCCACTCGGCCACGCCGGCGCCGCCGTGCAGCGCGTCCGGCTCGTCGTCGTCGTACGAGACCGAGTCGTCGGCGAAGCAGGCGGCGATGCCGTCCCGGTCCTTGTCGTCGAGCGACCCGAGGTAGCGCTCGAGGGTCTTCCGCACGAGGAGTCGGTCGACCGCCGCGGCCGCGATGTCGATCATGTATCCCCTCCGGAGTGGACTCATCCGTCGCATCGTCCGACGGCGGACGACGTGCCGCTCAGCGGTCGGCCTCGTCCAGACCGTATGACAACGTGCGGCCTCTAACCAACGCCCGCTTCGTGAACTACCCCACTCGCGGCGTGCGACGCAACGGGAACTCCCGTCTCTACAGGCGGTGAGCAGGATCGATGGCGTCAACGGGCGGTCCGGACCGATCCTTGCCAGCGCCTACAGATTGTCTTACCGTTTCGCAGCGTCGGTGAGTGAGTCGGGACCATCGGAGGCGCTGAGGCACGACGGGGAGTCGCTGGACGACCTGTCAGGGTCACTCTGGTACGACAATCAGCACCCACCCGCGACGCCCAGTTCCACGGAGGCACGAGTGCCAGTCAAGGACGTCAGCCCGTTCGGCGGTGCCGCGAGCGCGCCCTCCACCGGGGGGCAGAGCGGGGCGCCGACGCGAGCGCGACTGGCAGCGGCGATCCGGGACGCCATCGGCGGTGGCACGTTCCTCCCGGGCGCACGGCTCAACGAGCGTGAGCTCTGCGAGAACTTCGGGGTGTCGCGCACGGTCGTGCGGGAGACACTGCGCCAGCTCGAGGCGGAGGGTTTCGTCGCGATCGAGGCCAACCGCGGCGCCGTGGTGCCGGCCATCTCCTACACCGACGCCGAAGCCCTCTTCGAGGTTCGCGGCGCTCTGGAGTCGCTCGCTGCCGCCCTGTTCGCGCGGCGCGGCACCGTCGAGCAGAAGAAGGCCCTGACCGACGCCCTGCACGAAACCGAACAGGTCATGCGCGGCGGGACCCTCGACGAGGTGCTCGCGGTCAAGGACCGCTTCTACAACGCGCTGCTCGACGGGGCCGGGAACGCCGAGCTGACCTCGACCCTGCGGCTGTTGCACGCCCGGATCCGGATGCTGCGCCGGCACTCGCTGTCCAGCCCTGGTCGCACCGAGCACACCCTGGCCGAGATCGGCGAGATCTGCCGGACCATCGTCGCCGGCGACGTCGATGGTGCACGGCGTGCGGGTAGCCACCACGTGAACCAGGCCCGCTACGCCGCCCTGCCCAGCGTCTTCGAGGAGGACTACGGCCGCCGGGCGTGACCCCCGGCCACTCCCCCACCCGAACCCGGCCACCGACCGCATCTCCCGCGGGACGGCTGTTCCGTCCTGCCCGCACCAGGCATCGCGGCTCCCCGCGATCAGAGAGGAAAGACCCGCATGAGCAACACCGAGGCACTCGAGTACGTCAACGAGATGGCCCGCAGCCGTGGCTACGTCTTGCCCTACCACAAGCTGATGGCCAACGCCGACATCAACATTCTCAAGGCGGCCAACGGCCTCGTCGCCGCCGCGTACACGGACGAGCGCAAGCTCGACAAGGCGACGAAGGAACTGATCTTCATCACCAGCCTCACCGTCATGCGCGCCTCGAAGGGCCACATCGCCAGCCACATTCGGGTCGCCCTCGATCTCGGGGTCAGCGCGCAGGAGATCCTCGAGGCCATCGAGATCACCCTGCCCGAGGCGGGCGTGGTCGCCTTCCAGCACGGCTTCGAGGTCTGGGCCGAGGTCGTCGGCGCCGAGGGCGTCGAGCCCACCGTCGAGACCCACGACGGCTCCCGGTAGCCCCGCGCCCCCGCGTGGCGGCTCGCCCGCCCGTTCCGCCATGTGCTCGCACGAACACCGCAGTTCCCGCAGAAAGCGACACACACCATAGCCAAGGGCGCGGTCGCCCTCGCTCTGGTCAACTCGATCGGAAACATCGGCGGCTTCGCCGGCCCCTACCTGCTCGGAGTTCTGCGCGAGGGCACCGGTACCGACACCGCAGGGTTGCTGATGCTGTCCTCGTCCTTCCAATCGAGGCCGACGACGACGTCCGCGCGGTTGTCATCACCGGCACCGGCCGGGTGTTCACCTCGGGCGCAAAACTCCGCGAGGACCAGGCACTCTCGCAGGTCGAGCACGTCGCGAAGCCGTGGCGGCCCTGCTCGGCGGCGGCTCGATCGGGCCGGAAGCCGCGGTGGACCTGCAGCTGGGGGCCGGACCGCTGTGCGTGCTCGCCGTTGGCGCCAGGCACGCCGGAGACCACCCCGCCGCCGACGCAGGTGCAGCGGCGGCGCGCATCGCTTCGCCGATCAGCTGGACGTCTACCTCGGCGCCGTCCATTCCGGTGCCGTCACCTCCCCGGGGGACAGCGAGGTCTACGCGGTGCCGGCCTGGCCACGCCGGGGTGCGGAGGACGCCCTGATGGCCACGCAGTCGCTGGCCCGCGACTACCTTTCCCGGTCCCCGGTCGGCGCCGAGTACATGATTGCGATCGGTGGTCCGGTCCCGTCGCCGGTGCGGCTGGTCGCGGCCCGCGCGCAGGCCGATGCGATGCTGCGGGTCCTCCGCGAGCAACCGGCCGGGCGGGCCGTGGGCACGCTCGACGACACGCTGCTGCTGAGACAGCTCGCCGATGCGAGCTCCGCGCTCGGGCTGCCCGCCGCGACCGGGCCGCTGCGCCGGCTGGAGGAACAGGACGGACCGGACGGCGTGCTCGTGGAGTCGCTCTCCATTTAAGTGAGGTCGTCCTGTGTCGCGGAGGAGGCGGCCGCCGCACTGCAACCCGGCCGCCGCGCAAGCTCGACACCAACCAGCTCGCGGCGGCCCGCGCGGCGCTCGACGCCGGCCAGGCCACCGAGCAGGTCGCAGCGGCGGACGAGATCGACTATCCAGCGATCGTCGGTGCGAACGTAATTCAGATAGGTACGCTGGATCCGCACGTCGGAGGAGGTCGCGATCTGCATGGGTAACGGACATGCGCCCCGACGCTCTGAGCAGGAGGGCACGCTCGGTGCCGAGTGGGAGATGCATCGACCCGCGGTTTTCGGCGTGGCCTACCGGCTGCTGGGGAGTGTGGCCGATGCCGAGGACGTGGCCCAGGACGTGTGGCTGCGGGCGGCCGGAGCAGATCTGCAAGGGGTCGATGACCTGCGGGCCTGGTTGGTCACGGTGGCCGCGCGACGGTCGTACGACATCCTCAAGAGCGCTCGGTTGCGCCGCGAGTCCTATGTCGGGCCGTGGCTGCCGGAGCCGCTGTTGACGGGGCCGGACGCCTCGGAGCCGGTGCTCGTCGACGAGTCCGTCAGTGCCGCGCTGCTTCTGATCATGGAGGAGCTGGGCCCACCGGAGCGGGTGGCCTTCGTCCTGCACGATGTCTTCGGTTTCGAGTTCGGCCGGATCGCGGAAGTGCTGGACGTCGCGGTGCCGGCTGCCCGACAGCTCGCCTCGCGGGCGCGACGGCGGGTGGCCACAGCGAAACAGTCCACTCCCCAGGCACCGAGAGCAGAGCGCGATCGGACGCTGGCGATCTTCCGCGCCGCCTACGAGTCCGGTGACCTGGCCGGCCTGATCAGGCTCCTGCACCCGGACGCCGTCTACGTCACCGACGGCGGCGGCCAGGCCCTGGCCGCGCGCAAGCTCGTCCATGGTGGTGAGCGCATTGCCGAGGTGATGGTGCGGGTGGGTCGCCAGTGGCGTCCGGACCACATCGATTTCGTCGAGGTCGGCGGCGAGTTCGCCCTCGTGTTCTACCGGCAGGGCCGCGTCCATTCCGTCGACACGGTGCA
>DASYES010000735.1:0-4947 GCA_036498885.1 Pseudonocardia sp. | reverse complement strand
CGCGGCCGAGTTGCCCCCGTGTACGGGTGCGTGCGGGCGTTGATCATGCGCGGCGGCGGTCCGGCCCCTAGTCTCCTGCTCGTGAGCGGTGAAGAGTTGCTGAGGCGGCACGCGGCAGGGGGCGGCAAGCTCGCCGCGTCGGCGGCGCAGGGCACCGGCGCCACGCCTGCTCTCCACACGCTCGTACTGACGTGCATGGACACGCGCATCGACGTGCTCGGGCTCTTCGGGCTTGGCGTCGGCGAAGTACACACCCTGCGGAACGCGGGCGGAGTGGTCACCGACGACGTCGTGCGCTCGGTGACGATCAGCCAGCGCAAGCTCGGCACCCGTGAGGTGCTGGTTGTCCAGCACACCCTGTGCGGGCTCACCACGTTCACCGACGCGGAGTTCTCCGAAGAACTCGCGGAGGACGTCGGAATGCTCCCGCCGTGGCCCATCGGCGCCTTCGCCGACCCCGCGGTCGACGTCCGCCGCGGAATGGCTCGGCTGCGGCGCGATCCCTTCCTGCTGCCCGACACCGTCATCCGGGGATTCGTGCTCGACATCGAGGACTTCATGCTCCACGAGATCCACCCGGACTGAGTAACGTCAGCTCACTTTCCGTAACTACCGTGCACGGAAAGTGATAAAAAATCTTGGTCGTAACCCTGTTGGCGTCTGTCTCGTTTGTACTTTGCGCGCGCTGTAACCGGGGGGCCCTCGATCGAGAGTGTCACCCGGACGCGGCCATCCCTGTCTGATTCGCACGGTTTGGGTCCTATGCCACAGCACACCTCGCCACATCAGGTGGCGTCACCCGAAGATCGACCACGCACGTCCCGCAAGCCGCTCCTGATCGGGGCGGTCGTGGGCGTTGTCGTGATCCTGGCTGCGGTTATCGGCTTCGCCGCGTTGAGCGGCCCGCCTGACGGATCACCGTCCGGCATCGCGGCGGGCGAACTCGCGCCCGCCGCAGGCGAGCTTCCTCTGAGCAGCACCTACACCACAGTGGACGGTGCTCCCCAGGACAGCGCGGTCGACGCCAAGACCAGCGGAGTCGTCGTGCACCCCATCCGGGAGACGCCCGTGCACGACGCCCCGAACGGGCGCGCCATCGCCAGGATGGAGTCGACGCAGATCGGCGACACCTGGCTCCCCGTGATCGGCGAGGACCAGGGCTGGGTGCAGGTCCTGCTGCCGTCGAAGCCCAACGGTTCCACGGGCTGGCTGCGCTCGCAGGACGTGGAGCGTGCGAACACGCCCTACCTGATCAATGTGCACCTCGAGTCGAAGAAGCTCCAACTGCTGCGCGACGACAAGGTCGTCGGCGAGTGGACGGTCGGCATCGGCAAGGAGTCCGCTCCTACGCCTGCGGGGCGCACGTTCCTGCTCGGCGCGTTCAAGGACGCCAAGCAGAGCTACTCACCGGTGATCCTCCCGCTCGGGGCGCACAGCCCGACGCACGACACCTTCGGTGGCGGTCCCGGAACCGTCGCCATCCACACCTGGCCGACCGACGACGTCTACGGCACCGAGACCAGCGATGGCTGTATTCGGGTGCCACCGGACGCTCTTGACCAACTGACCAGGGTGCCGCTCGGCACCCTCGTGATGATCGACGAAGATTGAGGGGTTTGCACCACTGTGAACACGAAGAAGCTCGCCGGCGTGGGAGCGGCGGCTTTCACCGCCGCCACCGCGGTGACGGCTCTGCTCCTCGGCTCGACCGCTGCGGTTGCGCAGGAGGCAGCATCTGACTCCGCTTTCGCGCTGTCGGCCTCCGGTCTTCTGAACATCGACCCGATCTCCTACGTGGAGTCGCCCGACGGCAACGCGGCGGAGAACCAGCTCGCGGGCATCGGGGACGTGCTGGGTGAGCACCAGAGCGCCATCGGCGTCGGCGTGCTGACCGCCGAGGCCCGGGGTGGCGCTTCGGAGACCTCGGTGACGAAGGTCAACCTGCTGCAGCTGCTGCGCGCCGACCTGGTGCGCACCTACTGCGAGGACGGCGACGGTGGCATGGAGATCGTGCGTGGCACTCTCCTCGGCCGCGACCTGCCCGAGACGCCCGTTCCCAGCCAGGTCCTGGACGTCTCGCCGCTGGTGAAGCTGACCCTCAACGACCAGGTTCGGCACGAGGACGGCTCCCTCACCGTCACGGGCATCGAGCTCACGGTGCTGCCGGGCGCAGGCGAGAACCTGGACCGGGTGCTCACCAGCGACGAGCGCGCGGCGCTGCCGGAGCTGACCGGTCTGCTCGGCACCGAGCTGCCCGCCGTCAACACCGTGGGTGACGTCGTCAACGGCGTGACCGAGGGTCTCGGCGTTCAGGTCGACCCGTCCCGCCCGGTGCAGACGATCACTGTCGGCTCGGCCACCTGCAGCGCAGGCGACGGTGACGGCAACGGCGACGGCAACGGCGACGGCAACGACGACGGCAACGGCGATGACAACGGCGATGACAACGGCGACGCCGATGAGGCCGCCGAGGTCGTTGCGGTGGGCACCGCCCCCGCGCCGCAGGTCATGGACGCCTCCCTCCCGGTCACCGGCTGATCGACGGGAACTACTGGCGGGCGGGGGCCGATCGGCCCCCGCCCGTTCGTTTTTTCCTACCGCGAGCCCGTTTGCCCGGTGCCGTGATCCTGCTGGTTCAGGGGGTCTGCGGCTCTGTGCAGCCGCCAGCGCATCTGCACCGTGGTCCCCGAGTCGTCATGGCGGATCTGGACGTCATCGCTGAGCCCGCGAATGATGACCAGCCCACGGCCGCGCCATCCCGGATCGGCGACCGGCGGTCTCCACCGCCCCTCGTCGCGCACCATCACCACGATCTCGCCGACCGTGGTCAGCTCCGCGTCCAGAAAGGCCGGTCCGGTCTGGCCGTCGAGATCGGCTCTGTCGGCGTAGGCGTGGTCGGCGATGTTGGCCAGCGCCTCGTGCGTGGCCAGCACCAGGTCGTCCACCATTCCAGGGGGCGCGCCGAGACCCTCCGCCCACGCGGCCACGCGGCTGCGCACCGATGACAGCTGAAACGGCAGCGCCGATCCGGTGAGGCGCAGCCTCAGCGGTTCCGCTCCTGCGGCCGCAGACATCGATCACTCCCGGGTCGGCATCCGTGCCACGGTGCGAAGATCCGGGGGAGGATCTCCGGTAAACATCCCTGGCTTACCCGGTGCCGGGAGCGCCCAATCGGACGCCGCGTCTCCCACGTGCGCTGCGGTACGGTTCGAAACCCGTTGGGCCCTTCAGCAGTCGCCGGACCGCACCGCGTCCGGGCGCTGTCGGGGAAGGGGGTCGCGCCCGTGCAGGTCTCGTCACGGCCACCGGCCGTCGACCACTCATGGTTCGCGCTCGAGATCACCGGCGCGCCTCCACGGGCGACCGTGCGCGCCATCGGTGAGCTCGACATGCTCACGGCGCCTCGCCTCGAGCGAGAGCTGGAACGGCTTCGCGGCCACGGGTACTGCGACATCGACCTCGACATCGCCGGCCTGACGTTCGTCGCCGCTGCTGGCCTGAGTGCCTTCGTCCGCTGCGATCATCGCCTGCGTGCGGAAGCGGGGCGATTCCGCCTTGTCGGGCCAACACCTCGCTGCCGGCGGCTGCTGGCCATCACCGGTCTCGACGACGATCTGACGATCGCCTGATCCCACACCGGGGTCGCCGGGTCTGTCCGGCGACGGATGACCGGTCTGTCGGTATGGATCGCGATCCGCATGCGTTGGGGCGGACGTGGATCAACGTGCAGCCGTGCCCGACCGGACCTGGCTGATCGCCGTCGCGGCGGCGCTGTGGGGTACCGACGGCCTCCTCCGTCAGCCGCTGGCCGGGCAGCTCCCGGCAGCGACGATCGTGTTCTGGGAACACCTGCTGGTCGTCGTGGTGCTGGTGCCGTTCCTGCCCTCCGCCGCGCGGGCCTTCCGGGTCGCCACGCCGAAGGAGCGCACCGCGCTGGTTCTGATCGGAGCCGGGGCCTCCGCACTCGCGACGGCGCTGTTCACGCAGGCCTTCCAGCTCGGCGATCCCATCACGCCGCTCGTGTTGCAGAAGCTGCAGCCCGTGATCGCCGTGGTGGCGGCGGCACTGCTGCTCGGCGAACGCATGCGCCGCCGGTACTGGTTCTTCGCGGTACCCGCGCTCGCCGGCGCGTGGTTGATGGCGTTCGCGGATCCGCTCTCGGCAGCGCCCCGGGCGGCCGCCGCAGCGCTGCTGTCCGTGGCCGCGGCCGCGCTCTGGGCCGTAGGCACGGTCCTCGGCCGGATGGTCAGTGTGCGCATCGCCAGCCGCGACGTCACCGTGCTCCGGTTCGCGATCGGGCTGCCTGCGAGCGCGGTCGTGCTCGCGGTCCAGGGCGCGCCGGTCGCCGTCGCGCCGGCGCACCTCGGCCCGTTGGTGCTCCTGGCCCTGATCCCCGGTCTGCTCGGGTTGACGCTGTACTACATCGGACTGCGTTCTACGGCCGCAGCCCGCGCGACGCTGGCCGAGCTCGCGTTCCCCGTCACCGCGGCGCTGCTCGGGGTCGGCCTGCTCGGCACCGAGCTGAGCCCGACGCAGTGGCTCGGACTGGCCATCGTGGTCGTGTCGGTCACCGCGCTCGGCCTGCGCGAGCGGGCGCCGAAGCCGGTGGTGCAGGTCGAGCCGGTGTCCTGACACTCGTGCGGCTACAGCGCCCCTGAGCGGAACTGGTCGAGTACACGTCGTTCCCGCTTCGTGGGGCGCCCGGCCCCGCGCTCGCGCCTGGCCACCGGGATCGCCGCCTCCGGTGGGGGAGCGGGGGTGCGGTCGATGAAACAGGTGGCGGCGTCAGCAGCTCCTACCCGCTTCTGGATCACGCGCACGACCTCGACGATCCGCGTCGTGTCGTGCACCCGCGCCCGTACCTCGTCGCCTGCCTGCACGGGCGTGGCCGGCTTGGCCGGCTTGTCGTTCACCCGCACGTGCCCGCCGCGGCAGGCCGCGGCGGCA
>DASYES010000734.1:0-1537 GCA_036498885.1 Pseudonocardia sp. | reverse complement strand
CCTCTTCGAACACCACGCCGAGCTCACGCCGCAGATCGGTGAGCCGCAGCTGGGGCAGCGGCACCCCGCCCAGCCGCAGCTCGCCA
This sequence comes from Pseudonocardia sp., assembly GCA_036498885.1. GTDB lineage: Bacteria > Actinomycetota > Actinomycetes > Mycobacteriales > Pseudonocardiaceae > Pseudonocardia. The sequence goes on along the minus strand of DASYES010000734.1, from coordinate 1,451 downwards.
TCCTGGGGGTCGTAGAAGCGTGGCAGCAACAGCGCCACCGTGGACTTCCCCGATCCCGCGGGACCCACCAGCGCCAGGGTCTCGCCCGGCTCGACGCGCAGCGAGACGCCGTCGAGCACCGGCTCGCGCCGGCCGTAGCCGAACCGGACGTGATCGAGCTCGACGGCCAGCGGACCCGTGGGCAGCGAACGGGGGTCCGGCGGATCGACGACATCGGGGCGGGAGTCGACCAGCTCGTACACCCGCTCGACCCCGGCGCGCGCCAGCTGCGCGCTCACCACCAGCGCGGCGAGGGTGCGCGCGGGGGCGACGAGCTGCGCGACGTAGGTGGTGAAGGCGAGGAAGGTGCCGAGGCTGATCGAGCCGTTCAGGGCGAGCCAGCCACCGAAGCCGATCACCCCGACCTGGCCGAGCGTGGGCAGCGCGAGCAGTGTGGGGTTGAGCCGGGCGGTGAGCCGCGCGGCTCGCATGCGTTCACCGAAGAGCCGGACCGCGGCCCGCTCGAGCGCGCCGACCTCGCGTCCCTCCTGCCCGAAGCCCTTGACGACCCGGACGCCGGTGACCGTCTCCTCGACGTGCTGCGCGATGTCGGCGGCACGCTGCTGCGCCGACCATGTGGCGGGGAACAGCTTCGTGCGGCTGCGCAGCGCGATCCACGTGGCGGCGGGCAGCATCACGAGCGCCACCACCGTGAGCAGCGGCGAGAGCCACAACATCGCGCCGATCGACACCACCACCAGCACGACGCTGCCGATCGAGAGCGGCACGATCGACAGCAGCGACTGCACGAGCTGCAGGTCGGTGATGGCCCGGGAGACGACCTGGCCGGTGCGCAGAGCGTCCTGACGCTCCCCGTCGAGGCGCTGCACGGCGTCGAAGACCTGCCGGCGCAGGTCGTGCTGCACGTCGAGGGCGAGCCTGCCGCCCAGATAGCGGCGCAGGAACGCCGCGCCGAAGCGGAACGCGGCCAGCACCAGGTAGGCCGCCACGACCGCACCCAGCACAGCTGTGGACCCGACCACCGCGTCGTCGACGGCGACTCGGGTGAGCAGTGGCCCGATGGCGTCCAGGCTGACGCCGAACACAGATGCGACCAATGCGCCGATCGCGATGCCGCGGTGGCGGAAGCAGGCTCGGACAAGCCGGCGGATCCAGCCGGGGGAAGCAGTGTCGAGCACGAACACACCGTATGTCGCGTCGCCGACAGTCTCGCGTCAACTTCCGGAAGATCACGTCACATCGCGACGGCCGCCAACCACCCATCCCGTCGCCGCAACCGCGGCCGTCCACACCAGGAGCACGAGCAGGGCGCCCCACCATGGCGGTGGGTGCGTGACACCGGCGAGTGTCTCGACCACGCTCCCGGCGATCTCCTTGCCCCCGAGCACGTGCGCGGGGATGTCGTAGATCGCGACGTCGCCGGCGTTGCCCGGCAGGTAGGGCGTGAGCCG
>DASYES010000733.1:0-8680 GCA_036498885.1 Pseudonocardia sp. | reverse complement strand
TCCGAGTCGAGCGGTCGCGGGGCGCACGCGCCCGCGGCGGGCAACGGACCGAGGTCGTCGGTGCCGGAGGTGACCTCCGAGCAGGACGAACGCGCGGTCAGCGCCGCTGTGCGTCCGACGAGCCGATCGAGCAGCTTGATGGCACCTTCGGCGTCGACGGCCGCTGTGTCGGGAAGGGCCGGACGCAGCGTGCTGAGCCGATCCGCCTCCTGCGCAGCCCAGCTCCGCAGGTCACCGAGAGCCGCAGTGTCGGCGGTGCTGCTCTCGTCCGAGGTGAGCAGGAGTCGTGAACCCTCGCCCGCGGCCGTGTCGAACTCCTGGATCGCGGACGCGTACACGTCGGGGGCGACGGGCGTCTGCGGAGTGCGATCGACCAGCCGCTCCACCTCGTCGAGCCTGGTGGTGGCGATGTCGAGGTGGCGCCGGGCCTTGGCCGTTTCGTCGAAGGTGAGAGCGAGACCGGCGGTCTCCGCCACTCGCTTCAGCGCGTAGAGGTTGTCGCCGGGAAGGGAGTCACGGCTGGCGAAGACGCCGCCGCCGGCAACGGCGAGCAGCATGACCAGCGCGGCCGAACCCACGAACACCGCCCTGCGGCGCAGACCGCTGCCTGCCGGGGTGGTGGCGGGCCCGCGCGAGCCGCGGGCGCGGCCGGCGGGCCTGCTCACGGTGCGCCGCGAACTGTGCCGTCCGGGCCGGCCGGCCGGTGTGGTCGGTGCCGTCTCCTCGGTCGTCGTGGGCTCGGTCGTCGTGTCCTCGACCGTGGTACCGCCGCCATCGTCGCCGCGTCCGGTGTAGGCCGGCAGCTTGTTGGTGACGGCGGCCGCGTTGACGCCCTCCTGTTGCGCGGGGAAGGACGGCTCGACGATGCGGCCGAGCGGAGCGGTCTGCTCCTCGACCGACGGTGGCGGCACCGGTGGCTGGGGACCTCTCGGCCTCCGGTCACCCTGCTCTGCGGCGAGCACCGCCATGAGCCGCTGCTTCGCGCGCGCCTTGGCGTCCGGGTCCGGCGCGAAGGCCGCCCCTCGGGATCGCAGCATCGCCACGATCTCCAGCTCGCGGGCGAGGTCGCCGTCGCCCGCGAAGCCGGGGGGTGTCCCCTGCTCCACAGCGGCGGCGAACCGCTCTGTGTCCTTGCCCTGTCCGGCGGGCATGTTGGCCGTCCTCACTGCATCCCTGCGCTGTCAGTCTGCGCGCCGTGGTGGTGCGTCGTGGCGCGACGTTCAGCTGTACAACGAGCCCTCGCCCGGCCGGTTACGGGAGCGGGACCGTTCACCGCATTGAGTCGTTCATTCGCCGCACCCGTAACAACCCGGGTGACCTGTGCGATATCGCGCCCACTCATCGGATGCCCTCCGGTAGCAGCTGGGCGAGTCTGCGGACCGCTCGGTGCTGGAGCGCTTTGACGGCCCCTTCGTTGCGGTCCATGATCTCTGCCGTCTCGGCCACCGACAGGCCCTGCAGGAAGCGGAGCTGGATGCATTCCTGCTGGTCAGGATTGAGCTTCTTGACGCAGCGCAGCAGCTCGTCGTTGGTGGCGCCGTCCAGCACCTGCTGCTCGGGCCCGCTGGTGCTGGGCGAGAGCTCGATGATCTCGTTGGTGGTCTGCTCCAGCCGGTACCGGCTGGACTTCACGTGGTCGAAGATCAGGTTGCGAGCGATCGTGACGAACCACGCGCCGATGTCCCGGCCCTGGTAGCTCACCGAGCTGATGCGGCGCAGGGCGCGGACGAACGTCTCCTGGGTGATGTCCTCGGCGAGGGTGCGATCGCCCATGCGGAAGAGGACGTAGCGGAAGACGACCTCGTAGTACCGGTCGAACAGCTCGCCGAAGGCGACCATGTCGCCGTTCTGGGACGCCTTGACCAGTGCCCAGGCCCCGGTCTCGTCGGGGTGTCCGTAGGGCTCTGCTGACTGCGCTGACTGCGCGCTCGCTGTCACGGAATGGTCCGAGCCGTCGGTGTCGTCGGAGCCGTCGGTGCGCTCGCCGGGGCCCGCAGGGTGCCCGGAGGGCGTGAGGAGCGCACCGGGCGAGCCGGGATCGGAGCTGTACGGCCGCTGCCGGGGGAGCGGTGGGCCGTCAGGGGGAGCCGGGCGGGACGGCCTGCGTGGCGCGCCGACGCGGGGAGCGGTGGTCGGGGGCATTTCTACCTCTCCAGCCGCCGGGGGACGGGCGGTCTCAGTGGGGAGCAACCGGGGCTGACGCGAGAACCGGGTCATGACTCCCGGCTGGTCCTGCAGCCGTGACTGACAGGACGCCGCGGGACAGCCCGCGGTGTGCTGGCGGCAACGGTTCGCATGCCACTCCCTTGGGTGAGTCTCGCGGCGATCACTGAGTGTCGGAACGTCGAGTCGGGTGTAGCGGCGGAGCATACGACCGGCAAAGTGGGGCGAAGCAGGCACCACCGCTCGCCGTGGCTACGTTCCGGTGAGCGGACGACTACAGGCGGTCAGCGTCAAGGTCGCTGCGTGTCGGTCGGGGGCACGCGTTGCGCGTTTGCGATGAGCGTCGTCACGGCCGCGCCGCGCGGTTCGTGCCAGACTTCGCCGCAGGCTCCCCCGCCCGCAGCGTCGACCCCTGGAGAACCGTGTACAGCCCGACCAACCGCCGCGAGGAGCAGGCACCGGCCCACGTCGCCGATCTGGTGACCCGGGCAGCGGCCCGAGTGCCGAACCACCCCGCGATTGTGGACGTGACCAGCGGAATCACCATGACGTGGGCCGAGTTGGACGGTGCCGTCTCCGCGGAGGCCGCCCGCCTGCGCGGTGCCGGGGTCACCACGGGTGATCGGGTGCTCGTCCGGCTCGGCAACGAAGCGGGGTTCTGCGTGGCGCTGCTCGGCGCGCTGCGCGCCGGAGCCGTGACCGTGCCGTTCGGCCCGATCGGCGTCGCCAGGGAGCTCGAGGTCGTGCTCGCCGACTGCCGTCCTGCCGTCGTGGTGGCTGCGGAGGGTGACGACACCGCGCGGACCTGTGCCGGTGCCACGGGCGCCACGGTGATCGCGCCGCCCGATCTCGGGGCCCGGGCCGAGGCGCCCGCTGCCGGCGTCGGCGGGGAGGAGATCGCCCTCCTCGTCTACACATCGGGCACCACGGGCAGCCCGCGCGGCGTCCGGCTCTCACACCGCGCCTTGCTCGCGAACCGGGAGCAGACAGCGGCGCTGCGGCCGTCGCCGCTCATCCCCGTGGACCGCGTGCTGCTCTCGCTCCCGCTGTTCCACATCTTCGGCCTGGCCGCGGGCCTTCTGCAGGTCTGCTGGGCGGGCGCCACCCTCGTCCTCGTCGAGAGGTTCGATCCCGCCCACGTCGCCGAGGTGCTCGTCGAGCACCGGGTGAGCGTTCTCGCGGGCGTGCCGTCGATGTTCCGGGCGCTTCTCGACCTCCCGCCGCACGAGCTGCGCGCGGTGAGCGCCGGCATCCGGCTGTGCACCTCGGGGGGCGCGCCGTTGCCGGCGGAGTGGTTCGCGGACTTCCGGGCGGCCACCGGGCTGACGATCGTGGAGGGGTACGGCCTCACCGAGGGCGGCCCCGTGCTGACCACCACGGCGGTCGACGGTGGCGGGAAGCCCCGTTCGGTCGGGTTTCCGCTGCCCGGCGTCGAGCTGCGGCTGGTCGACAAGGACGGCGTCCCGCTCGACGGCGGTCCCGAACCCGACCTCGGCGACCTCGGCGACCTCGATGACCTCGACCTCGATCTGGACCACTTCGACACCCACGACACCGGTTTGGTCGCGGTTCGGGGGCCGAACCTGTTCTCCGGGTACTGGCCCGACGGTGCGGGTGGCCCGGACGAGGAGGGCTGGTTCCGCACCGCCGACGTCGGCTTCTTCGACGCCGACGGCGACCTGTGCCTCGTCGACCGTTCGTCCGACGTCGTGGTCGTCAACGGCTTCAACGTCTACCCGCGCGAGGTGGAGCAGGTGCTCGAGGAGCTCCCGGGCGTGGCCGAGGGCGCGGTCGTCGGGGTGCCGCACGACGTCACCGGCGAAGAGGTCAAAGCGGTTGTGGTGCGGGCCGAGGGCGCCGAGCTCACCGAGGAGGACGTGCGCGAACACTGCGCCGAGCGGCTGGCCCGGTTCAAGGTCCCGACGGTCATCGAGTTCGTCGACGCGCTTCCGCGGACCCCCACCGGCAAGGTGGCCCGGCGGCAGCTGGCGGGTCAGTCGTGACGGCGGCGGACGGGACTGCGGTGCCGAAGGTCGTGCTGTACACGCGGGAGGGGTGCACCGCCTGCGCCGCGGCCGAGGCCGACGTCGCCCGGATCTGCGGCGAGCTCGGCCACAGCTGGGCGGCCGTCGACGTCGACTCCGACGCGGAGCTACAGGCCGAGTACGGCGACCGGGTGCCGGTGATCGTGATCGACGGCAAGGAGCACGGGTTCTGGAGGGTCGAGGAGGCCCGGTTCCGCGCGGCGCTGTCCTGACTGCAGCGGAGTGATCGAGCGGACCGTCCGCGAATCGTCATGATTCGGACGGCCATCCACCGGCCCGCGGGGTGACACTTCTTCTGTGAGCACGACGACCACGGTGCCGCCCCAGCAAGCCGGGCCGACCCGTATCCCATGCGGCTACGCCGTGTTCGTCGGCGTGCTGGCCGTCGCCGCGGCTATCGGCATCGGACACCTGGTGGCCGGCCTCGTCTCGCCCTCGTCCTCGCCGTATTTCGCGGTCGGGGACACGGTGATCCGCTACGCGCCGCAGCCCGTTACCGAGTTCGCGAAGACCGCCTTCGGTACCTCGGACAAGGCCGTACTGCTGAGCGTCATGGGGGTGATCCTGCTGGCCGTCGCCGCGGCCGCGGGTCTGATCTCACGGCGCAGCCGCAACCCAGGTGTGCGCGTGGTCGTGGTCCTGGGCGTGCTCGGGCTCCTCGCCGTGGCCACTGCGCCGGTCTTCTCCCCGCTCGACGTCCTCGCGCCGCTCGCGGCGATGGCCGTCGGCGTCGGGGTGTTCCGGCTGCTGCACAACCTCGCTCTGTCGCTCGACGATCCGCCGGCCGCGTCCGGGCCGACGGCCGGGGTGTCGCGTCGGGCGGTCCTCATCGGGTCCTCCGCCGCCGTGGGTGCCGTCTCGATCGGAGCGGGCATCGGTGGCCAGGTGCTCGGCCGTGGTCTCGCCGACTCCCGGCGGGCCGTCACCGCTCAGCTCGCGAGGCTCCGGCCGGCCCGGCCCGCTCCCACGATCCCGCCGGACGCGGCGTTCCCACAGCTGGGCACCCCGACCTTCCTCACGGCGGCCGCGGACTTCTACCGGATCGACGTGGCTCTGCGGCTCCCGCGGCTGATCGCCGATGACTGGTCGATGCGCATCCGCGGGATGGTCGACAACGAGCTCACGCTGCGGTTCCCGGACCTGCTCGACCGGCCGCTCGTCGAGCGCACGATCACGATGACGTGCGTCTCCAACCCGGTCGGCGGCGACCTGATCTCGACGGCGACCTTCATCGGTGTCGACCTGCGCGAGCTCCTGCTGCAGGCGGGCGTCCGGCCGGGCGCCGACCAGCTGCTCAGCACCAGTACGGACGGTTTCACGGTCGGCACGCCCATGTCCGTGTTGCTGGAGGAGGGCCGGGGCGCGCTGCTCGCGATCGGCATGAACGGCGAGGCCCTTCCCCAGGAGCACGGGTTCCCGGTGCGCATGGTCGTCCCCGGTCTCTACGGCTACGTATCGGCGACGAAGTGGGTCACGGACATGGAGGTCACGACGTTCGCCGCCCGCAGCAGTTACTGGGTCGACCGTGGGTGGGCCGTGCGGGGCCCGATCAAGACCGAGGCGCGGATCGACGCACCGCGCTCGTCCGCGTCCGTGCCGCGCGGGCGGGTGACGCTCGCCGGCATCGCCTGGTCGCAGCCGACCGGGATCAGCAAGGTCGAGGTCCGGGTGGACGGCGGCGCGTGGCAGGAGGCCCAGCTGGCCGCCGACGTCAGCGGCGCCACCTGGCGGATGTGGCGCACCGACGTGGAGCTCGCACCGGGCCGCCACACCGCACAGGCCAGGGCCACCGACGCCGCTGGCAACACACAGACGGAGACCGTCGCCGACACGGTCCCGGACGGGGCGACGGGATGGCCTGACGCGACCTTCAGCGTCACCTGACTCGGATCCGGGCCGCCGGTGGCGAACAGCCGATCTGCCGTCGGCCGCGCCTTTCCTGCCGCTCGGCCGATTCGGCCGTCGCTCGTCGGGCGACGCGCGATGGGGGAGGCGCTGTGCCGTGACGGCAGCGTGACGCGCAGGATGTGACCCACATTCGGCGAAGCCGAGCGTGGTGGCGACGCGTCCGGGGCGACCGGAGTGCCCGAGGAGGAACATCCGTGCGACAGACCCGGCGGCTGGCAGCACTCGGAGCCATGACGGTCCTGGCCGTGGCGCTGGCCGGCTGCAGCGCGTCCGAGGCGCCGCCCGCCCCCGCTCCGACCAGCGCTCCGGACGCCGCAGCACCGACGTCCGGCCCGGCTCCGGCCGACGACGGCGTCACCACCGTGGACGACGTGTTCGGCCCGGGTTGCAGCACGCTCTCGCAGGGAGACGCGCCGGGGTCGGCGGCCGCCATGGCGGGCCTGCCCGTGGCCGCAGCCGTCGGCTCCAACCCGTCGCTCACCACGCTGGCTCGCGCGATCTCGGCGGTGCCCGGCCTGGCCGACACGCTGAACGCCGAGCGGCACATCACCCTCTTCGCCCCGTCCAACGCCGCGTTCGACGCGACGAGAGCCGCGCTCGGAGACAAGGCCTACAACGCGCTGCTGGACGACCCGCAGCAGCTCAGCGCGCTGCTGTCCTACCACGTCGTCGCGCGGCGTTTCGACGCCGCAGGGCTCGTGCAGGCGGGGACGACCATCGAGCTCACGGGCAGTGCGGTCACCATCGGCGGCACCGCCGGGGCACCGACGCTGACCGGCGGCGACGGCACGCGGGCCACGGTGCTGTGCGGTGATCTCCCCACGAAGAACGCCACTGTGTTCGTGATCGACAAGCTTCTCCGACCGACCAGCTGAGGGCCCGGTGCCGCCCGGCTCGATCTCGCGGAACGGGACGGTCGCCGTGTCGTCGCCGGCTCCGCTCGGCCGCCCTTTCAGGACACTGCGCACGATGAGCGGGCGTCGTGGGGCGACTACCGGTCGTGATCTGCCGAACACCCACCCGAGCACGACCAGGTTCAAGATCGCAACTTTGTGCGTGCCTTCACAAGCGACTACCGTGTATTCCAGTCGCCGTCAACGCCCGATCCCGGGGTACTCGGCCGGGTGCATCGGCCCGTGGGTGTGTGGTTCGGTCGCCCGAGTACGCAGCAAGAAATCCGAGTACAGCACCATCGAGGAGACGTGAGCGTGACGAAGCCGCCGCAGGCCGGCTCCGAGGACGCAGCCGCCGCGGGACTGCGGGCCATTCCCGAGGCCAGTGTCGCCCGGCTCGCCCTCTATCTCCGAATGCTCGGCGAGCTCGCCGAGCAGGGCGCGGAGACAGTCTCCAGCGACGAGCTGGCGGGCGTCACCGGGGTGAACCCGGCCAAGCTGCGCAAAGACCTCTCCTACATCGGCTCCTACGGCATCCGCGGTGTCGGCTACGAGATCTCCGCGCTGGTCCGCCAGCTCGAGCGCACGCTCGGGCTGGACCACCTGCAGGCCGTCGCGCTGGTCGGAGTGGGAAACCTCGGCCACGCACTCGCGGGCTACAGCGGATTCGGCGGCCGCGGGTTCCCGGTCACAGCGCTGTTCGACGTGGATCCCGACCTCGTCGGGATCCACATCAACGGCATCATCGTCGAGCACGTCCAGGCGATCCCGCAGATCTGTGCGGAACGCGGGGTCACCATCGGAATGATCGCCACGCCCGGGCCTGCCGCCCAGGGTGTGTGCGACCTGCTCGTCGGCAGCGGCGTCCGCTGCATCCTCAACTTCGCCCCGGTGGTGCTGCAGGCGCCGCCGGAGGTCGAGATCCGCAAGGTCGATCTGGCCGTCGAGCTCCAGATCCTGGCGTTCCACGTGGCACGCAGACGCCTGGCCCAGCAGGACGGGGCCGTGCTCGACGGCCAGGTCAACGGACACGCGACGAACGGTTCCGGAGGGATGCTCACGTGAGCGTCTTGGTAGTTGGTCTCTCGCACCGCAGCGCTCCGGTGGAGGTGCTGGAGAGAGCCGCTGTGGTTGCGGACGAGGTACCCAAGTTGCTCGACGAGATGCTGCGCGGCACCCACGTGTCCGAGGCCGTGCTGCTCTCCACGTGCAACCGCATCGAGGTCTACGCCGTCGTCGACGCGTTCCACGGCGGTCTCGCCGACGTCTCCGCCGTGCTGTCCCGGCACTCCGGGATGCCGCTGCCGGAGCTCACCGAGCACATGTACGTGCACTACGCGGGGTCGGCCGTCCAGCATCTCTTCGCGGTGTCCGCGGGGCTCGACTCCATGGTCGTCGGCGAGGCGCAGATCCTCGGCCAGTTACGCAACGCGTACGCCGCCGCCGACCAGGCCGGCACCGTCGGCCGGGTGCTGCACGAGGTCTCCCAGCAGGCGCTGCGCGTCGGCAAGCGGGTGCACACGAGCACCGGCATCGACTCGGCGGGTGCCTCCGTCGTGTCCGAGGCTCTCGGCGACGCCGCCGCCGTGCTCGGCGGGAGCCTGGCGGGCCGCCGGGCGGTCGTGGTCGGCGCGGGCGCGATGGGCTCGCTGGCCGCTGCCCACCTGAGGC
>DASYES010000732.1:0-6549 GCA_036498885.1 Pseudonocardia sp. | reverse complement strand
AGGGTGAACAGATCCCCGGTGAGGTAGGCGAGGGAGACTCCGGCGCAGAGCATCAGGTACATCGGGTGAAACGTGGTGCTCGCGGTGCGGCGCCCGTAGTCGGCGATCCGCTGGTCGATCGCATACACCAGCACGGCGAGCGTCACCAGCGTCGAGACGAGCAGGAGCAGTGCCGAGAGCCGGTCGGCCACGAGCGCGATGCCCACGGGAGCGGCCCAGCCACCGAGTTCGGCGACGACCGGGCCGGTCTCGTCAGCCACGACGAGCAGCACACCGGCGATCACCGCCACCACCGCGAGCACCACGTTTCACCCGATGTACCTGATGCTCTGCGCCGGAGTCTCCCTCGCCTACCTCACCGGGGATCTGTTCACCCTGTTCGTGGCCTTCGAGCTGATGTTGACGGCCTCGTACGTGCTGATCACGCGGCGCACGGGCGCGCGGCGGATCCGGGCAGGCATGACCTATGTGACGGTCAGCCTGCTGTCGTCGCTGCTGTTCCTCACGGCGGTGGCGCTGGTGTACGCAGCGACGGGCACGGTGAACCTGGCGGACCTCTCCGAGCGCATCGGCACGCTGCAGCCCGGCGTGCGCGCCGTGCTGGCCCTGATGCTGCTGGTCGTCTTCGGGATCAAGGCGGCGATCGTGCCGCTGCACTTCTGGCTGCCCGACAGCTATCCCAACGCACCGGGGCCGGTCGCAGCGCTGTTCGCAGGCCTGCTGACAAAGGTGGGCTTCTACGCGCTGCTGCGCACCGAGACGCTCCTCTTCGGCCGCGACGCGCCGTGGACGCTCCTGCTCGTGCTCGCCGTCGCCACCATGCTGGTCGGGGCGCTGGGCGCGCTGGTGCAGAACGACCTCAACCGGCTGCTGTCGTTCCTGCTGGTCAGCCACATCGGGTTCATGCTCTTCGGGCTGGCCGTGTTCGACGCATCCGGGCTGTCCGGAGCCATGCTGTACGCCGCCCACCACATCACGGTGCTCGCCACGCTCTTCCTGGTGAGCGGCCTGATCACGCGCCGCACCGGCACGGTGGCCCTCGACGAGATGGGCGGCCTCGCGCGCAGTGCTCCCGGCCTCGCCGTGCTCTTCGCCGTGCCGGCCCTGACCCTGGCGGGCATCCCTCCGACCGCGGGGTTCGTCGCGAAGCTCGCGCTCCTGGAGGCCGGCGCGGAGGCAGGCCTCTTGCCCCAGGTCGTGGCCGGCGTGCTGATCGTGGCCAGCCTCCTGACGCTCTACGCGCTGGTCCGGGTGTGGGTCCGGGTGTTCTGGGGGAAGCCGAAGCCACCGCGTCCCGACGACGACCCCGACGACGAGGTGCTGGTCGGCACGGCCAGGACGCCCGCGCCGATGTACGCGGCAACGGGTGGGCTGGTGGCGGTCAGCCTCGCGATCGTGGTCTTCGCAGGCCCACTGACGGCCGTCACGGCCAAGGCCGGGGTGGACCTCATGGAGCGGACGCCGTACATCGACGCGGTGCTGGGCGCGCAGGGGGGCCGATGATCGACCACGACCGGTCGCCTGTGCGGGGGCGCGCACACGGCCTGCGCGCCCGCCTCCCGCGCGTTGCCTGGCTGACACTGGTGTGGGTGTTGCTCTGGGGCACGTTCACAGCCCAGAGCGTGCTCGGCGGTGTGGTCGTCGCGGTGATCGTCATGGCGCTGTTCCCGATGCCGCGGCTGTCCGACCGGCTGTCGGTGCGGCCGCTGCGCCTGCTCGGGCTGGCCGTCTTCCTCCTCTACGACCTCACGGCATCCAGCGTGGAGGTGACCTGGCAGATCGTGCGCCGCGGCCCGGACGCCCGGGGCGTGATCGTCGCCGTTCCGCTGCTCACGGCGTCGGGCCGGGTGATCACGATCATGGTCAATGCGCTGTCGCTGTCCCCCGGCGCGATGGCGCTGCAGATCGACCAGGCGAACCAGGTCTGGTATGTCTACGCCCTCGGTCCGCGCGACCGTGCAGGGGCCGAACGGGCCCGGATGCGCACCATGGACATGCAGCGGCGAGTGCTTGCGGCCTTCGGTACCGCGGAGGAACTGGCGGAGGCGCGACGCCGGATCGCGCAGGCGGGAGGGCCGCGATGAACGACGCCATGGCCATCGTGTTCGTGGTCGTGCTGTGCATGCTCGGGCTCGCCGCCGCCTTCACGCTGGTTCGGCTTCTGCTCGGCCCGGAGACGCTCGACCGCATCGTGGCGCTCGACGTGCTCGTCCTGCTGATCGTCGCCGCCGCCGCGGTCTACGTGGCCGTCTACGAGGACGGCTCCAACATCCCCCTGCTCGCGGCGGTCGCGTTGCTCGGTTTCGTCGGGTCGGCCTCCGCGATGCGGCTGGCCGAGCGCAGGGAGCGGCACCGGTGACCCCAGTCCTCCACGCCGCACGGGACATCGCCTCCGCGGTGCTGTTGCTCCTCGGGGCGCTGTCGTGCCTGTTCGGCGCGGTCGGCCTGCTCCGGCTGCCGGACATGCTCGCGCGGTTGCAGACCGCCAGCAAACCGCAGACGCTGGGTCTGCTGCTGGTGCTCGCCGGCACCGCGCTGCGGGTGGAGCTGGAGAGCGCCGTGACGCTCGTACTCGTCGCGTTCTTCCAGGTGATCACCGCACCGGTGATCTCCCAGCTCGCGGGCCGGTCGGCCTACCGCAGCGGTGGCGTGCGCCGCGACCTGCTCGTCGTCGACGAACTGGCCGGGAAGTTGCCGCGGGACGGGTCGTCATAGGCTCGCCGCGTGCCCCTCTACGCGCTCGGCGCCGCCGAACCCGTCATCCATCCCGATGCGTACGTTCATCCCGACGCTGTTGTCATCGGCACCGTGACGATCGGCGCGCAGGCCTCGATCTGGCCCGGGGCGGTGCTCCGCGGCGACGACGGACGCATCGAGGTCGGTCCGCGCACCAGCGTGCAGGACGGCTCGATCATCCACTGCACCCCGCGCCACCCCACGATCATCGGCGCGGAGGTGACGGTCGGGCACAACGTCCACATCGAGGGCGCCACGGTCGGCGACCGGGCACTCATCTCGTCGGGCTCGGTGGTGCTCAACGGGGCCACGATCGGCGAAGGGGCCGTGGTCGGAGCCGGTGCCGTGGTCTCGCCGAACGCGGAGATCCCGGCGCGGCGGATGGCGCTGGGCGTGCCGGCGCGCGTGCGGGAGGGCTACGAGGTGCCCGAGGGCTACTACGACCGCGCCGTACAGAGCTACATCCAACGCGGGAAACGGTTCCGCGCCGAGCTGCGGAGGCTTCCCTGATGGCCAAGCCGCTCGAGGAGGTCGTGGAAGCCGGATGGGCGCGTGCGCTCGCCCCCGTCGCACCTGTGGTGGCCGAGATGGGGGAGTTCCTGCGTGCCGAGATCGCAGCGGGGCGCCGCTACCTGCCGGCCGGGGCGAACGTCCTGCGCGCGTTCACCCAGCCGTTCGACCAGGTGCGTGTTCTGATCGTCGGACAGGACCCCTACCCGACGCCGGGACACGCGATCGGGCTGTCGTTCTCGGTGGCACCGCAGACCCGCCCCGTCCCGCGGTCGCTGGCCAACATCTTCCGCGAGTACAGCGAGGATCTCGGCCACCCCACCCCGTCCACCGGTGACCTCACGCCCTGGGCCGACCAGGGTGTGCTGCTGCTCAACAGGGTGCTGACGGTGGAGCCGGGCAACCCGGGCTCACACCGCAACAAGGGCTGGGAGAAGGTCACCGAGCAGGCGATCCGTGCCCTCGTGGACCGCGAGGGTGAGCCGCTGGTCGCGATCCTGTGGGGGCGTGATGCGCGCAACCTGGTGCCGTTGCTCGGGGACGTGCCGTGCGTCGAGTCGGCGCACCCCAGCCCCATGTCGGCCGACCGCGGGTTCTTCGGGTCGCGCCCGTTCAGCCGGGTCAACGCGCTGCTGGAGGAGCTGGGCGGGGATCCGGTGGACTGGAAGCTGCCCTGACCGTCCCGACCTGACGTGCCCTGACCCCCGGTCAGGCGGGCAGCGGCCGCGTGGCGACGTGTAGTGCGGTCAGGCCGTTGATCAACACGGCGTCGTCGACGGGCACGTCCCTGACGGCCTCGGCCAGGCGGAGGCCGGGGAAGCGGCTGATCAGGGAGCCGAGCGCGATGCGGGCCTCGAGGCGGGCGAGCGGTGCGCCGAGGCAGTGGTGGATCCCGTGCCCGAAGGCCAAGTGCGGAGCGGGCGTGCGGGTGATGTCGAGAACGTCCGCACCCGGCAGGTGGGAGGTGTCGCGGTTGGCGGCGAGAAGCCCGACGAGTACGGGGTCTCCCGCGGAGATCGTGACACCGCCCAGCTCGAACGTCTCGGCAGCCACCCGCTGCGTCGCGATCTGCAGCGGACCGTCGAACCGCAGGAACTCCTCGACGGCGGCCGGGAGCCGCTCGGGCTCGGACCGCAGCAGCGCCAGCTGACCGGGATGGGTCAGCAGGGCGTAGGTGGCGTTGGTGAGCAGGTTCACCGTGGTCTCGTGGCCGGCGATGAGCAGCAGGACCACCAGCGACGTGAGTTCGTCCTCCGACAGCCGGTCCGTGCCGTCCCGCACGGCGACCACCGCCGAGAGCAGGTCGTCGGCCGGCTGCGCACGCTTGATCGCGATCAGCTCGCGCACGAAGCCGACGAGCGCCTCGGCCGCGGCGGAGAAGATCTCGAAGCCGCTCACCGCCGGGTCGATGACCAGCGAGGACCAGGTGCGGAAGTCGCGCCGCCGCTCCTCCGGGATGCCCAGCAACTCGCAGATCACCGTCATCGGCAACGGATAGGCGAACGCGGCGACGAGATCGGCCGACTCGACGTCGACGAGGGCGTCGAGGAGCTCGTCGACGATCTCCTGGATGCGAGGGGCGAGCTGGTCGATGCGCCGCATGGTGAACGCGCCCGACACGAGCCTGCGCAACCGGGTGTGGTCCGGTGGGTCGCTGCTGAGCATCTCCGTGCGGGTGGCGGCGAGCAGCGCCGGATCGAGCCGGTGGCCGAAGATGGTGGCGTTTGCCCCGCCCTTGACCAGCCGGGGGTCGGTGAGGCATGCACGGGCCTCGTGATAGCCCGTGACCAGCCAGATCGACCGGGAGCGGGTCTGCCGAACGAGGTGCACGGGGCCGCGGTCGTTCAGCTCGGTGTAGGCGCTGTGGCGCTCTCCGTGCGTGGCCGACCGGAAGGGGTCGGGGGCCAGCGTCATGCAGGAACTCCTCGAGCGTGGTCGTCCGGCTGCGGCCCGATGGTGACACGATCATCACCGGTGCGCAGCGAAAGAACGATCACCCTGCAGAACGAACGGCGCCGCCGTCCGCCGGAGCGGAGGGCAGCGCCGCGCCGGAGAACCGGATGTCGCTCGTGCTCAGGCGCGGGCGACCTTGCCGCCCTTCAGGCAGGACGTGCAGACGTTCATGCGGCGGCGGTTGCCACCGCCGATGCGGGCACGCACCGTCTGGATGTTCGGGTTCCAGCGACGGTTGGTGCGGCGATGCGAGTGCGAGACGGACATGCCGAAGCCCGGACCCTTTCCACAGACGTCGCAGACGGCAGCCACGTCGAACACTCCTCGGGTAGACGATGGGGGAGCCGGGTCCAGCCCGGTCGCGAGAGACCAGAGTACCTGCGCCACCGCACCGGCCGCACACCGCCCGGTCGCTACCCTGTGGCGAGTGCCCCCGACCCTCGACTCCGCGCTGCTCACCGGCTGGACGCGGGCCGCCACGCAGGCGCTGGAACGGCACCGCGCCGAGATCGATCGCATCAATGTCTTCCCGGTGCCCGACGGTGACACGGGCACCAACCTGCTGCTGACCATGCGCGCCGCGGCGGAGGCGGTGCGCCGGGTGCGGCGGGAAAGCCGTGAGAACGGGGACAGCTCGGCCCGGGGCGTCGCGGCGGTGGCGGGGGCGCTCGCCCGTGGCGCGCTCGTGGGGGCACGGGGCAACTCCGGGATGATCCTCTCGCAGGTGCTGCGCGGTGTGGCCGACGCACTGGCTGCGCGCGCGGGTCCCACGCCTGCCGGGGCCGTGCTCGCCGACGCGCTCTGCCGGGCCCACCGGCTGGCCACCGCCGCGGTCGCCCGGCCACGGCATGGCACGGTGCTGTCGGTGCTCGACGCCGCAGCGGGAGCAGCGGTCGCCGCCGGCCCCGACCGGCTCGACGACGTCGCGCTCGCGGCTGCCGAAGCGGCGGCGGGCGCGGTGCAGGCCACCACCGGGCAGCTGCCCGAGCTCGCCAGAGCGGGGGTCGTCGATGCCGGCGGCCTCGGTCTCTACGTCGTGCTCGACGCGCTGGCCGCGCTGGTGAGCGGGCGCAGTGGCACCGACCGTCTCCCGGCCCCGGTCGCGTCCGTCCCGAAGCCGGGCAGCCCCCGGGACGTGCTCGTCGCGCAGCGGGAGGGCGGCGAGCCCGGCCACGACTACGAGGTCATGTACCTGCTCGACGGCACGTCGGCGGATCGCGTGGACGCGCTGCGGGCTGAGCTTCAGGCGCTGGGGGACTGCGTCTCCGTGGTCGGCGACGGTGACGGCCTCTGGAACGTCCACGTGCACTGCACCGACATCGGGGCGGCCATCGAAGCGGGTCTGTCCGT
>DASYES010000731.1:0-2943 GCA_036498885.1 Pseudonocardia sp. | reverse complement strand
CGCGATGGACGGGTCGTAGCTGGGCTTCTCACCGCCACCGTCGTCCTCCCAGCCCGTGAAACGGCCGTCGATCCGGCCGACGGTGCGGCCGGGGGCACGCAGCAACTCCCGGAAGAATCGGTGGTGCTCGATCCGCAGGCGCACCCGGCGCACGTAGCCTTCGTCGAGCCCGCTCAGGGAGGCCAGGCGCCCGGCGACCCGGTCGAGATCGGCGTCGGCGATCCGGGAGCCGCGGGCGAGCGCCCATGGGTAGTCGCCGGCCGCGAACTCCTCCGCGTCGGCGAGCACCTCGTGCAGCTCGCGTCCCGGGTGCAGCCCGTGGTGGTGCGCGATCGCCGCGTAGGTGGGCAGGAAGAGCGGGTAGGGCCGGTCGTTGCCCTCGGTGAAGCGGATCGATCCCATGTCCAGCACGCTGGAGATCAGCATGAGGCCGTTGAGGTACATGCCATGCCGGTCCTGCAGGTGCTCGGCGAGCGCCGCGGCGCGCAGCGTGCCGTAGGACTCCCCGGCCAGGAACTTGGGCGAGAGCCACCGCTCGTTGCGCGTGACCCACAGCCGGATCACCTCGCCGATCGTCTCGACGTCGGAGCTGTAGCCGTGGAAGTCGGCGGGCTTCCCGCCGGTGACGGCGCGCGAGTAGCCGGTGGACACGGGGTCGACGAACACGAGGTCGGAGTGCGCGAGCAGCGACTCGTGGTTGTCGGTGAGTCCCCACGGCGGCGGGGTGAGGGCGCCTGCGTCGCCCATCACGACGCGGCGTGGGCCGAACAGCCCGAGGTGCAACCACACGCTCGACGACCCGGGCCCGCCGTTGAAGGCGATCGTGACGGGTCGGGTGGCGGGGTCGGCGCCGTCGAGGGTGTAGGCGACGAGGAAGACCTCGGCCCGCGGCTCGTAACCGTCGAAGGTGCCGTCGGTGTGCTTCTCGTGTCGCAGCACGACCCGGCCCGCTGTCGCCGTGTACGCCAGGTCGCCCGTGGGCGTGCGTAACGTGTGAGACGTGGTCACGAGGTCGTCGACGGGCGGTGCGGGCGTTTCCGGTGCGCTTTCCTCGCTCACGTACCAGACCCTAGGTGATCTCGATGCGGCATTGGTCGGCTGTCGGGCATGTCCGCGGCTGGTGGCCTGGCGCGAGCTCGTGGCCAAGGAGAAGCGTGCCGCGTTCCGTGACCAGGAGTACTGGGGACGTCCGGTGCCGGGGTTGGGTCCGGCGGACGCTCCGCTGCTGATCGTGGGGCTCGCACCGGCGGCCCACGGCGGCAACCGGACCGGCCGCATGTTCACCGGCGACCGGTCGGGCGACGTGCTGTTCGCGGCCATGTACGCGGCGGGCCTGGCGAACCAGCCGACCGCGGCGCACCGCGGCGACGGGCTCGAGCTTCTCCACACCCGGATCACCGCCCCGGTCCACTGCGCGCCGCCGGACAACAAGCCGACACCGATCGAGCGGGACACCTGCGGCTCCTGGCTGCGTGCCGAACTGGCACTGCTGCGCCCGCGGGCGGTGGTGGTGCTGGGCGCCTACGGCTGGCAGGCGTTGCTGCCCGTGCTGGCGGACGCGGGATGGGTCGTTCCGCGCCCCCGGCCCCGGTTCGGGCACGGGGCCCACGTCGAGCTGGCCGGGGACCGCGGGCCTCTCCACCTTTTCGGCTGCTACCACGTCAGCCAGCAGAACACCTTCACGGGCAAGCTGACCCCCACAATGCTGGAGGACGTCCTCCGCCAAGCGGCCCAAGCAGCGGAGATACCCGGGCAGAGGTAGCCGTTATCACGTGCGTCAGAGGAGTAAAGCCGCCGTGAGGGTGGGACCCTGGAGGCATGGCGCGCAACACCAGGATCGTCGTGGTAGGCGGCGGGTACGTCGGCATGTACACGGCCCTGCGGCTGCAGAAGAAGCTGCGACGGGGGGAAGCCGAGGTCACGGTCATCGACCCCCAGTCGCACATGACCTATCAGCCGTTCCTGCCGGAGGCCTCGGCCGGATCGATCGAGCCGAGACACGTCGTCGTGCCGCTGCGCAAGGTGCTGAGAAAGTGCCACCACCTCACGGGCCGGGTCACCCGCATCAACCACGCCACCCGCGAAATCACCGCAGAGCTTGCCGCCGGCAACCTGACGACCGTCGGCTACGACATCCTCGTCGTGGCGCCGGGTTCGGTGGCACGCACGCTCCCGGTTCCCGGCCTGGCCGAGGTCGGCATCGCGTTCAAGACCGTCGGTGAGGCCATCTACCTGCGCAACCACGTTCTGTCGCGGCTCGACGCCGCGTCCACCACCATCGACCCGGCGCTGCGCAAGCGCTTCCTCACGTTCCTCGTGGTGGGCGGCGGCTACGCCGGCATCGAGGCACTCGCCGAGCTGCAGGACATGGCCCGCTACGCCACCCGGTACTACGAGAACATCACTCCCGACGACCTGCGCTGGGTGCTCGTCGAGGCCGCCAACCGGATCATGCCCGAGGTGGGCCCGAAGATGGGCCGCTACACCGTCGAACGACTGCTCGACGCCGGCATCGAGGTCAACCTCGACACCCGCGTGAAGTCGATGGTGGGCGGCCACGTCGTCCTCGACGACGGCAACGAGTTCGACGCCGACACGATCGTCTGGACCGCGGGCGTCAAGCCCAACCCGATGCTGGACCACACCGACCTGCCGCGGGACGCCCGCGGCCGGATCGAGTGCACCGCCGAGCTGCAGGTGGTCGGCATGCCCGACGTGTTCAGCGCGGGCGACTGCGCCTCGGTGCCCGACCTGTCGAAGGACGACCCGGAGGCCAAGACCAGCCCCTCGGCGCAGCACGCGGTGCGGCAGGCCAAGGTGCTCGCCGACAACATCGTGGCGCACCTGCGGCGCCGACAGCTCACCAAGTACCGGCACAGCTACGCCGGATCGGTGGCGAGCCTCGGGCTGTACAAGGGCGTCGCGGAGATCTACGGGATCAAG
>DASYES010000730.1:0-2943 GCA_036498885.1 Pseudonocardia sp. | reverse complement strand
CGCACTGCAGCCTGAGCCGAGCCTCCGTCTCCGGCCACCCGTAGGCCGTGGAGGGTGGCGGCGCACACCTACCACCAGCTACGTTGCATAGAGCAACTCAGTTGCTATCGTCAGAGCGTGACTAGCTTTCGGTATGCATGTCAGCGGCTAGCCGGATCGCCTCGTGGGTAGGCGCGCGCAGCTCGTCAGTGTCGTCGTGGTGGCGATCTCCGCGATCTTCATGGCGAACCTGGACCTGTGGATCGTCAACGTGGCGCTCGTCGGCATGCAGCGCTCGCTCGGCGGGTCGCTCGCGGACCTGTCCTGGGTGCTGAACGCCTACGCGGTCACGCTGGCGGCGCTGCTGATCCCCGCCGGGCGGCTCGGCGACCGCATCGGACACCGGCGGGTGTTCCTCGGCGGCTTCGCGATCTTCACGATCGCATCACTGTTGTGCGGCGTGGCTCCGAACGTCCCGGTGCTGGTGGTAGCGCGTGTCGCACAGGCGGCCGGAGCCGCCGCGCTGGTGCCGACCTCGCTCGCGCTGCTGCTCGGCGCAGTCGACGCCGGCCGCCGGATTTCGGCGACCCGGGGCTGGTCAGCGGCCGGAGGGCTCGCCGCAGTGGCTGGTCCGCTGGTGGGCGGGCTACTGGTCGACGTGAGCTGGCGGTGGGTGTTCGTGGTGAACCTTCCGGTCGGGGCGCTGGCATGGCTGCTCGGGCGCCGGGTACTGGCACACGACCGGGGCCGCACCGACGAGCCCGTGCCCGACCTGCTCGGAAGCGTGCTGCTCGTGGTCGGCATGGGGGCGCTGACCGGCGCGCTGGTGCAGGCTCCCTCGTGGGGCTGGACGGATCCGCGCACCGTCGGGGTACTGGTCGTCGCGGCTGCCGGGACCGTCGCGTTCGTGCTGCGGTGCCGTCGCCATCCGGCGCCACTGCTGGAGCTGCGTCTGCTGCGGGTCCGCCGCTTCGCGACGGGCAACGTGGCGATGCTCCTGTTCAGCGTCTCGTTCGGGATCATGCTGCTGTCCAACTCACTGTGGTGCCAGGACGTCTGGCACTACAGCCCGCTGCAGACCGGGCTCGCGATGGCCCCCGGCCCCATGATGGTGCCGATCGCGACGGCGCTGACCACGCGGCTCGTGCACCGGCTCGGGCCCGCCCCGGTAGCGGCGCTGGGCGGACTGTTCCTCGCGGCGTCACAGCTGTGGCGCGTCCTCGTCGCCGGCCCTGAGCCGGCATACGTGCACGACCTGCTGCCGAGCATGCTCGCCAGCGGCGTCGGCGTCGGGTTGGCACTCGGCACGCTCATCGCGGCCGGTGTCACCGCGCTTCCCGAGGACCGCTCGGCCACGGGGTCCGCGTTCCTCAACTCCGGCCGCCAGGTGGGCTCGGCGCTCGGCATCGCCGTCCTCGTGACGCTGCTCGGCCCGGTGGCCGGCGATGTGGACGGCTACCTCGCCGGGTGGGCCGTCGGCGCAGCCTTCGCCTTCGGCGCGGCGATCGCGAGCCTCGGCGTCGGGCGGAACACGGCACGCGTGACGGCCGTCGCCCTGGCCCTGCCCCTCAGCGAGGACCCGGCACATCGTCCCTGTGCCCGTGGAGCGCGATGCCGGTGAGCACCAGAAGCCTGCCCGCGGCCGTCGGCAGATTCGATACGGCCACGATCGCGTACTCGAGCCCCCGGGCATGTTCACAGTCGCCCCGCGCCGGGAATTTCGGACCTCGTACCCCGACGGGGAGGTCGAGATGCTTGAGTCGTACGTGCGGGCCCACCTGGACCTGCTGTTGCTCGCCGTGATCCGTGACGAGCCGGGCGATGCCACGGCCGTGATGCGCGAACTACGCGAACGGTCCGGCGGGAGGTTCGCCCCCTCCTCCCAGCTGGTGTACGCGGCCCTGCACCACCTCGAGCGCAACCGGCTCGTCCAGCACTCCGACGCGGCCCGACGCCGCTACGAGCTCACCGGCTCCGGGCGCCGGTCTCTGGTCACCAAACGGAAGGCGTGGGACGCGTTCGTGAAGGGGGTGCAGGGTGTGGTTCGGAGATCTGCAGACTGACGAGCACGCCTCTGCCCCGGCGCGCGCCGTCGTCATGCTGCACGCACGAAGCTCCGGCACACGCCTGCCAGAGCCCGTGCGCCTGACCTCGGTGTGAACCCCGCGCGCGGACGGTTCGGCGGACGCCACATCAGCTCGAACGATCCTGCCGCCGCCAGGCCGTAGGCCAGGTGCGGGAAGAAGTCAGAGAGCCACGAGCTCGCCGACCAGGTACGCGGGTCGGTCACACCGAGCAGCACCATCGGTCCGGTGGTGCCGACGTTGGCGACGAGCCCCGCACCGGCACCCAGCGCGGCGAACGGTACGCGGCCCAGGCGTGGGCGCACGAACCCGTACGCGACGCCCGTGGCGAGGCCTGCCGCGATGCCCAGCAACGCGCCGAGAGCCGTGCGGCGGTTGGCCGCCGCGTCGCTGTCAGGGCCCTCCGTGGACAGGCTCAGGTGGAGGGCATCCTCCACGCGGCGCGCTGTCTCCTCCGGTGTGGTGCTCGCCGGTCGGGCGCGCTGCAGCATGTCGAGGTAGCTGACCGCGTCCAACGCGGTGGTTCCGGCAGCGCCCGCAGCTAGCCCGGCCAGCAGGGTGCGTCTCATAGCCGGAGACTTCCCGTTCCCGTCCCGGCTACTCCTCCCGTCACGGGTACCGCGGTAGGCGGGGCGGGCGCTGTGTATATATTTTGTATTCAGGACCCTCGACGATGGGACGATCATGAGTCAGACACCCCTGCAGATCGAGCGCAAGTCTGCCGAGTACTGGACTGTCACGTTCGACAACCCGCCGTTGAACCTCCTCGATCCCGAGGTCGTACTGGCCCTGCGGGATCTACTGGCCGTCCTCGAAGCCGACGAGGACGTCAAGGTCGTGGTGTTCCACAGCGCGGACGAGGACTACTTCATCTCCCACT
>DASYES010000729.1:0-5719 GCA_036498885.1 Pseudonocardia sp. | reverse complement strand
CCACCGGGCGGGCCCGCTTCGCCGCTTCAGCTCGAGCAACAGCGCGCCACGCGATGTCGAAGGGCGTCAGCCGTTGGTCACAGAGGCGCGCAGGGCCGCATCCTTTGCCAGCACGGACTCGGCGAGCTCGCCCTGGAAGCGCTCCATCCGCCTCAGCAGCTCGGGATCGCCGGCGCCGAGGATCCGGACGGCGAGCAGCCCGGCGTTGCGTGCGCCCCCGACGGCCACCGTGGCGACCGGCACCCCGGCCGGCATCTGCACGATCGACAGCAGGGAGTCCAGCCCGTCGAGCTTCGCGAGCGGCACCGGCACCCCGATCACCGGCAGCGGGGTGGCCGCCGCGACCATCCCGGGCAGGTGCGCCGCACCACCCGCGCCCGCGATGATCACCCGCAGCCCGCGTCCCGCCGCCGCGGTGGCGTAGTCGAGCATGCGCTGGGGGGTGCGGTGGGCGGAGTACACGCCCACCTCGCAGGGCACCTCGAACTCGGCGAGGGCGAGAGCCGCGGCCTCCATCACCGGCCAGTCCGAGTCGCTGCCCATGATCACGCCGACCAACGGCTCAGACACGCTGCACCTCTCGTTCGATCGCGCCGCCGGCATGCGGCGACCACCCGTCGGGCCACTCCGCCGTGGACAGCCAGGCCGCGGCGAGCCCGGCCCGGCGGCGCACCTCCGCCATGTCGTCGCCGAGCGCCGTGACGTGCCCGACCTTGCGTGCCGGTCGCTCCGCCTTGCCGTACAGGTGCACCTTGACGTCCGGGAACCGCGCGAAGAGGTGGTGCAGCCGCTCGTCCACGCTCATCGCGGGCGGCGCGACGGCACCCAGCACATTGGCCATCACCACAGCAGGAGCGGTGGGTGCGGTGGCCCCGAGCGGGTAGTCGAGCACCGCTCGAAGGTGCTGTTCGAACTGTGACGTGCGCGAGCCCTCGATCGTCCAGTGCCCCGAGTTGTGGGGCCGCATCGCCAGCTCGTTGACGACCAGGACGCCGTCGTTGCGCTCGAACAGCTCGACGGCCAGCAGGCCCGTGACGCCCAGCTCGGACGCGATGCGCAGGGCGAGCTCCTGGGCCTCCACGGCCACGTTCTCGGCCAGGCCCGGCGCCGGGACCAGCACCTGCACGCACTGGCCCTCCTCCTGCACCGTCTCGACCACCGGCCACGCCGCCGCCTGCCCGTAGGGCGAGCGCGCGACGAGCGCGGCCAGCTCGCGGCGCATCGGTACGGCCTCCTCGGCCATCAGGGGCATGCCGGCGGCCAGCAGCTCGTCCACTTGCGCAGGGGCCGGGCCGTCGAGCATCCAGACGCCGCGCCCGTCGTAGCCGCCGCGTACGGCCTTCAGCACCACGGGCCACCCGCGCTCGGCACCGAACCGCTCGACGTCGCCGGCCTCGCGGACCTCCGCGGACCGCGGCACGGTGGCACCGAGCGCCTCGAGCCTGCGCCGCATCACCAGCTTGTCCTGGGCGTGCAGGAGCGCGTCCGGGTGCGGGTGGACGCTGACCCCGGCATCGACGAGCGCGCGCAAGTTCTCCTGCGGCACCTGCTCGTGGTCGAAGGTGACCGCCGCGCACCCGTGGGCGAATTCGCGCAGGGCCGCCAGGTCGGTGGCAGCCCCGGCGCGCACGTCGGCACAGACCAGTGCGGCGGGGTCGGTAGGGCGCTCCGCGAGCACACGGAGCGACTGGCCCAGGCCGATGGCGGCCTGGTGTGTCATGCGGGCCAGTTGGCCGGCGCCGATCATGCCGACGACGGGAAGGGGGCGAAAGTCGGGCGTGTCCACGATGCGGAAAGCCTACCTGCGGGCGTCCGAGTACCGGCGTCTGGCACGATCGAGCAGGTGCCATTGGTCGAGTCGGTGCTGGCCGCCATTCCGCAGCCCTACCGTGACGCCGCTGTGAAGCATCGTGAACTCGTGAAGTTCGCGGTGGTCGGCGGCAGCACCTGGGTTATCGATACAGCAATCTTCCTGTTCCTCAAGAGCACCGTGCTCGCCGACAAGCCGCTCACGGCCAAGGTCATCTCGGTGCTGGTAGCGACGATCGTGTCCTACGTCCTGAACCGCGAGTGGTCTTTCCGCACGCGCGGCGGGCGGGACCGCCATCACGAGGCCGCGCTCTTCTTCATCATCAGCGGTGTCGGTATCGCCGTTTACACGGCCCCACTGGCGATATCCCGCTACTTACTCGATCTCAAGGTGCCCGGAGTGAGCCTGGTCACCCAGGAGATCGCCGATTTCGTGAGCGGCCAGATCATCGGGGTACTCGCGGGAATGGCGTTCCGCTGGTGGGCCTTCCGCCGCTACGTCTTCCCCGACGAGAACGCACGCCGCAAGGTGCCCGCAGCCTGAGCGCCTGAGGGCCCGCCGGGGCCGGTCAGCGCGGGGTGGTCACCGGGCGCGGAGGGCCGACCACGTCGTCGGCCCGCGCCACCGGCAGGAAGATCGTGAACATCGGCGGACGGGCCCGGGACAGCTCGAGCCGCCCGCCGTCGGCCTCGACGAGGGCACGGGCGAGCGCAAGCCCCAGCCCCGTGGAGGAGCCCACGGAGACGCCCCGGTCGAACACGTGGGGCACCAGCTCCTCCGGCACCCCCGCACCCGCGTCGCTGACCTCGATGAGCAGGCTGTTCTCGGCCGCCCGGGCGCTCAGCGTGACAGTGCCGGCGCCGTGCTGGATCGCGTTCTCGACGAGTGCGCCGACCGCCTCCCGGATCCGCGCAGGCGTCACCCTCGCCAGGAGCCCGGCAGGCACCCGCAACTTGAGCGACCGCCCGGCCGCGCGCAGCGCGGGGCGCCACTCGTCGGCCACGGTGCTCAGGCCCTCCCGCAGGTCCTGCAGCTGCGCCCCTGCCGCGCGGGCCGCGCGGGCCGCCTCCAGCAGCTCGTCGAGCACACCGGAGAGCCGCTCGGCCTGCTCGAGGGCCGCGAGGGCCTCCCGGCGGGCGCTGGGGTCCGGGTGTGAGGCGAGCTCGTCGAGCCGCAGCTGCAGCGCGGTGAGCCGGCTGCGCAGCTGGTGCGACACGTCACCGACCAGCGCGCGCTCCCGCTGCACCAGCTCCGACAGCGCCGTGGCCGAGGTGTCGAGGACGTCGGACACCGCGTCGAGCTCCGGGATACCGTGCCGCTCAGGGGCAGATCGGAAGTCACCGGCGCCGAGCCGCGCCGCTCGCTCGGCGACGCCGCGTAGCGGCTCCGCCAGCCGCCGGGCGGTGACGGTGGCCACCACGGCCCCTGTGGCTACCGACAGCACCACCAGTAGCGCGACGACCAGCGTGACCTGAACCTGCTCGGCCCGTAGGACGAGATGTGGCTCCTCGAGCGTGATCGACCCGCCAGGTCCGAAGGGGATCGTCTCCGTCACCGGGTTCGCCCCCGGGTCGGGCCCGATCACGCGGGGCGGCTGACCGGCCTGCTGCAGCACGAGCCGGCCACCCGCCGGAATTGCGAGCTCGAGCGCCCGCATGTCGATGCCGGAGAGGTCCCCGTTCGCGCCGGACATCGTGGCGTCCAGCCGTCCGGCCACCCGTTCGAGACTGGACGTGAGCTCACCACGGGTGAAGTCCTCGACGAGCCGCCAGGTGGTGATGGTCAGCGGACCGCCGAGCACGAGTGCCGTGATGGCGACGACGAGCAGTGTCGACTGGAGGATGCGACGACGCACCGAACGAGCCGATCAGTCGTGGTTGAACCGGAAACCGACGCCGCGCACAGTTGCGATCCGGCGCTCACCGCCGATCTTGCGGCGCAACCACGACATGTGCATGTCGAGCGTCTTCGACGTCTTCATCTCCGGGTCGTTCCACACCTCGCGGAGGATCTCCTCACGCGTGACGACCTGCCCGGCACGCAGCAACAGCACTCGCAGCAGCTCGAACTCCTTGTTCGCGAGCCCCACCTCGGCGCCGTCGACCAGCACCCGGCGACCGGACAGCTCCATGCGTACGCCGCCGACCTCCACCGACTCCGGAGTGAGCCGCCGTAGGAGCGCCCGCACCCTGGCGAGCAGCTCGGCGAGCCGGAACGGCTTTCCGACGTAGTCGTCGGCCCCGGCATCGAGGCCGACCACGAAGTCGACTTCGTCGGTGCGCGCGGTGAGCATGAGAACAGGCAGGTCAGGTGCGTCCAACCGCACGCGGCGGCACACCTCCAACCCGTCCATTCCGGGTAAACCCAGATCGAGGACGAGCAGGTCGACCTGCCCGAGCCGCACCCGGTCGAGCGCGGCAACGCCGTCGACGGCGACGTCCACGTCGTAACCCTCGCGCTGCAGTGCGCGCGACAAGGGTTCGGCAATGGCGGCGTCGTCCTCGGCCAACAGGACGGTGGTCACGACATACAGTCTAGGCTGCAAACTGACGCACGGTCTGACAATGTCGCAGTCACTGATGGCACCAGGGCCCCGAAAACCCCCCATTTTGCCGAAATGACGGAAATGTTCTTGGTTCGATTGGGCCAGTAGTGCTAATCCCCCGGGAGCGGATCAACGCTGCCGGGAGCGCGTGAGGCAGGCTCTCGTCCCGTGGACAGCGATCTCGAGCTCGCCCTGCATCTCGCCGACACCGCCGACGCGATCACCCTCGACCGGTTCCGCGCCGCCGACCTGCGCGTGACGCGCAAGCCGGACCGCACACCGGTCACAGACGCCGACACCGCCGCCGAGGACGCGATCCGCCGAACCATCTCCGCGGAACGGCCCGGCGACGCGGTGCTCGGAGAGGAGCGCGGGGGTGACGTACCGCCGTCCGGCCGGGGCTGGGTACTCGATCCGATCGACGGCACGAAGAACTTCTCCCGCGGTATGCCCGTGTGGGCCAGCCTGATCGCGCTCGCCGTGGACGGCGAGCCCGTCGTCGGGGTGGCGAGCGCTCCCGCGCTGGGCAGGCGGTGGTGGGCGGCCCGCGGAGCGGGAGCGTGGACGACGGACGCACCGGGCGCGCAGCCGAGGCGCATCGCCGTCTCCGGTGTGACGGACCTGGCCGACGCGTACGTCTCCACTACGGACATCCGGACGTTCGCGGAGCTGGGACGCCGCGAGCACTACCTGCGCCTCGTCGACGCGTGCTGGGAGAGCCGCGCATTCGGTGACTTCTGGCAGCACTGCCTGGTCGCCGAGGGCGTGATCGACGTAGCGGTGGACGTCCTCGCGAACACGTGGGACCTGGCCGCGCTGATGCCGATCCTCATCGAAGCGGGCGGGGCGCTCACCGACCTCGGTGGGGTCGCTGCACCGTCGGGCGGGGACGGGATCACGTCGAACGGTGCTGTGCACGACGCGGCGCTGGCGATCATCGGACGAGAGAAGGCCGCTCGGTGACCGAGCTGGCCTATGAGGACCTCACGCCGGGCCGGTCCTTCGACCTGGGCACGACGGTCGTGGATCGGGACGAGATGCTGGCGTTCGCCCGGCGGTTCGACCCGCAGCCCTTCCACCTCGACGAGGAGGCGGGTGCCACGTCGATCTTCGGCGGCCTCGCGGCGTCCGGCTGGTTCACCGCGGCGCTCTGGATGCGCGCCTACGTCGACGGTCTGCTCGTCCGGGCCGCATCCGTCGGGTCACCCGGCGGCGAGGAGATTCGGTGGCCTGCGCCGGTCTTCGCGGGCGACGAGCTTCGCGCATCCGTGGAGGTGCTGGGGGCACGGCGCTCCCGCAGCCGCCCCGGTGTGGGGCTGGTGCGGCTGCGGGCGCTCCTGCACCGCGGCGACGAGCTGGTCTAC
>DASYES010000728.1:0-13941 GCA_036498885.1 Pseudonocardia sp. | reverse complement strand
GAAGACCTGCTCGCCCACCGGGTCACCGCTGGCCCGCCGCTCGGCTCCACCGCGCCCGCCGCTGTCGCCGCAGTGCTCGCGCGCTCGCGGTCGGCGCAGGAGCGCATCGCGGAGCGGCGGGCGGCGGCCGAGAAGATCCGCGCCGATCGCGACGAGGCCGAGTCGGCCCAGCAGGTCGCGAAGCTGCTCGGCCAACTGCTCCGCTCCGACGGGTTCCCGCGCTGGCTGGTGGCCTCTGCGCTCGACACGCTCGTGGCCGACGCCTCCAGGAGCCTCGCCGAGCTCTCCGCCGGTCAGTTCGAGCTCACCCATGAGGGCGGCGAGTTCCTGGTGATCGACCACGCCGACGCCGACGCACGGCGGCCGGTGAAGACGCTGTCGGGCGGCGAGACGTTCCAGGCGAGCCTCGCGCTGGCCCTGGCCCTCTCGGCACAGATGTCCGGGCTCGCCGCGAAGGGAGCGGCCCGACTGGAGTCGATCTTCCTCGACGAGGGGTTCGGCACGCTCGACGAGACCAACCTCGAGGTCGTCGCGGGCACGCTGGAGAACCTCGCCACGCGGGGCGATCGCATGGTCGGCGTCATCACGCACGTGGCCGCGCTGGCCGAACGGGTACCGGTACGGTTCGCCGTGCGCCGAGACCAGCGCACCTCGTCCGTCACGCGGGAGGGCTTGTGAGGTTCGCCGTCGAGGCCTGGGACCCTTCCTATGGCGCGAGCGTCGAGTCCGAGCTCAGCGAGTCGGCCGCCGAGGTGGTCCTCGACGTCGAGCAGCCCGTGCAGGCGTGGCACCCGATCGATCCCGACCCATCGGTCCGGCCGCCCGCCGCCGTGCTGTTCGTCGACGGCGTCCGGCGAGTCGACGCGCAGGTGTGGGTGGAGGAGCAGGAGGGGCAGGCATCCCCCGCGCTGTGCGCCTCCTATGCAGCCGGGGCGGTGTGCTGCTGCCGCGACGGTGCACATCTGCTGCCGCCCGAGGTCCGTCGCGGCCTGTTCAGCACGGCCCCGGAGGCCGACGACATCGCGACCGGCGCCGGCACGTACCAGGCGCAGCGCACCGAGGAGCGCAGTGGTGTGGCTCCCGGCCAGGTGCTCAGCTCTGCGCTGCAGAAGGCGCTCGCCGACACGGAGTTCGCTGCCGCCACCGCCGCCCGTGGCGGCCACCTGGCCCCGGAGCATCCCGGCGCCGACGGCGATCTCGACGACCTGCTCGTGCTCGATGGTTCCCTACGCGGCCGTCAGCACCTGCCCCGCACGATCGGCTACGTCAAAACCCACCACAGCAACTACCTCCCGCCGCAGCTCGCCGCCGTGATCGCCACGCTCGGCTCGAACCAGCGCACGCCGGTGTTCCGGATCGAGGCCCCGTGGCGGCGGCACACCTGGTACCTGCGGCTGCCCTGCCGTCCGGGCGCCCCCTGGGCCGGTGTGGTGCGGGTGGAGTGCAGTGCGGAACTTCCTGCCGCCGACGTCGTCACGCTCGCGTCCCGGAGCCAGGTGACGTTGGGGCGGTTCGCCTCCGCGGAGTACAAGGACTCGCGCGCGCCCCAGAACCTCTATCCGATCGCGGGCCTCGAGCGGGAGCTGCGCAGGCGGCTGGGCGAGCCCAACCTGCTGTACCGGGCGTTGCGCCGGGCTGCGGTCCGCGAGCGCGAGGCACAGCCGGTGGCGGTGGGCCAGGCCTAGCGGCGTGCGCCGCAGCACGAGCTCAGGTCCGTGGCGGCCGCGGCTCCACCGGCAGATCGAGGATGCCTGCCGCGCGAGCCGAGCGCCCCGTGTCGGGCGGGAAGTCCGTGGAGCGGATGCGGCTCTGGAGGTACTGCCGCTCGTCGCGGCTCCACCTCGACCAGAGCTGCTCGATCACGGCGAGGGCCTGGAACTGCTCGTTCGGCGACGCCGGGGCGGCCACCGCCGACGCAAGGAGCCCCACGTCGGCGGTCGACGGGTCGCCTTTCATGAACCCGATGCCCAGGATGCGCAGCACCGGTGATCCTTCGAGGAACAGTGCGCGCACCTCGGCGGCGGGGATCTTGGAACCGAACGCCATGGCGCGGGCCCGCTCCACCAGCACGTCCTGTAGGTGAACCCGCGCGCGATCGAGCCCGGGGTCGCCCCTGAGATCGGCGTGGACGATCTCGTAGGCGATCGCGAAGCGGGACAGCCCGGAGCTCTCCATCACGGTTGCGGCGATGGGTGCGCCCGAGGCGGCGGCCTCCTGCGTGAGCTTCAGGCTGACGCCGTCCGTCCGGACGTCGAACTCGGAGAGCCGGGGCAGTACCACGGCGACGATCAGCAGCGCCGTTCCCGCGGCGAGCACGGCCACGGCGGCCGCGTCGCTGCCCAGCACGAACGAGCCCACGCTGCCGGCGATCAGAGCGAGAACACCCACCGCGGCGATCCCGAACCGCACGAGGACCTGGGATGACATCCTCAGCCGCCGAGGCGCGGCTCCGTCCGCCCGGACGGGGACGTTGCGGACATCGGTTGCGGCGGCAGCACGCACCCGATCACCGGGCGCGTCCGAATGCCGCTGCGCTGCCACGGCGTCCGCCCGGGTCGGAGACTCGTGCTTGTCCGTTTCCTGGTCATGTTCAGGGACTGGACGGCGCGGCCGATCACCGTGGGTGTTCGAGTGCTGCTGCGCACCGAGGTCCGCTCGGGCCGGAGTCTCGTGCTTGTCTGTCATCTGGACATGATCGGGGCCCGGAAGCGCTTACGATCTCCGCCCCGCCGTCCCGCCGGGCGAACGTGATCGAATCGGCCCGGGTTCAGATCAGCGGGCTCACCTGGTCCTGCGCGCCGACGAGCGCCCGGCCGTACATCTCCCGGCTGAGTCCACCGTTGAGGGCGGGGTGGCGAGCCGCGGTCTCGAGATCCCGCCAGTAGCGTTGAATGACCTTCGCCCGCGAGAGCGAGCTCGCACCGCCCACGGTCAGGAGAAGCTGCACCGCATCGCTCAGGCATCGAGTCGCGTGGGCGGCATCCATCCGGACCCGTGTGCGCTCGACCATGTCCGGCCATTCTGCTGTTGCAGCAGTTGCGCTCAGGAAATCCGCGGAGCGGGACATGTGCAACCAGGCCGAGTCGATGAGGTTCACGGCGTCCGCAAGCGTGGCTTGCACGCTCGGTGAGTCGGCAAGCCGCGTGTAGACCGACATGGAGAGGGGCTTGCCGCCATCGACCAGCTCCATCGTCTGCGCGAAGACCGATCGGGCTATTCCGTGCAGGGGCGCGACGAGCGCGAGGGTCAAGGCACCGGTGGGGATCCGGTAGAGCGGTTCGGTGGATGGGGCGGCCCCCTCCGCGATGTCGGCGAAACGGCGGATCCGGTGGTCCGGCACGAAGACACGCTCGGCCACGAGTGTGTGGCTGCCGGTTCCGCGCATCCCGACCATGTCCCAGGTGTCCTCGATGGAGAGGGCGTCGAGGGGCACGACGGCGAGTGCCCGGTCGACCGGCACATCGTTCTGGTCCACGATCGGCACACCGATCGTGGACCAGGTGGCCTGGTAGCAGCCGGAGGCGGAGGGCCAGCGACCGGAAACGATCTGGCCGCCATCGGCGCGACTGGCGGTGAGGCCGAACCCGGTGAACGAACCGCACATGGCCATGTCGGCGTCATCGCCCCACAGCTCATGGCGGACGGTGTCACCGAACGACGCCGCGATGTGGTGAACGCCGTAGGAAATGGCCACGACCCATGCGCTCGACGGACACGCAACGGCGACCTCGGATACGACGTCGATGCAGGTAGCCGGGTCGGCCTCCGATCCACCGACGGCGCGGGGAACACCGAGACGGAAGAGGCCCGCCGAGCGGAGCGCCGCTGTGGCTTCGGCGGTGAGACGGCTCTCGTGCTCGGCCCGATCCGCGTTGTCCCGCAGCACCGGTGTGATCGCCCGCACGGCGTCGAGGAGAGCGGCGCGAGTGCCGCCGGTCGAGCCGTTCGGGGTTGGTGCGAAGCGTGGTGCGTGCATGGGCGGCGCTCCAAGGCGTGCAGGCGATACGACATCCGGACGGTCGGTCGGAGGGCTACGAATCCTGTGCTTCTCAACCCGAGGGCACGAGCGGGGCCGGGGCCACCGGTTGTGGACAAGATCACCCTCTTGACCACCGCGACCTCTGCGCGGACGGGCCCGTTCAGTTCTCCAGGCCGAGCCGGCGTCGCAGCCCGCTCGCCCGCCCGACCGGGCGCTGAACCGCTGCCCGGACGGCTTCCTCCGTGCCGACGACCCGCACGAACTCCCGCGCTCTGGTGACGGCGGTGTAGAGCAGCTCCCGGGTGAGCAGGGGTGACTCGGCCGGGGGCAGCACCACAGTGACCCGGCGGAACTGGCTGCCCTGCCCGCGGTGGACCGTCATGGCGTGCACCGTGGCCACCTCCGACAGCCGCGACGGCGCGTGCAGCGTGGGCGGCCCGCCCCGCGCGAAGGCGACCCGCAGGCCTTCGGGCCGTTCCACGACCACACCGGTGTCGCCGTTGAAGAGTCCGGTGTCGTAGTCGTTGGCGGTGACCAGCACCGGGCGGCCGGGGTACCAGGGGCCGGCCGGAGCGCTCCCTCGCGGTGCGCCGGCGCGCGCGGCGTGGGGGCTGCCGAGCCATCGCTCGATCTCCATGGTCCACCGCGCCACCCCGTACGGACCCTGGCGGTGGGCACACAGCACCCGGTGCTGTTCGAGCGCGGCCAGGGCGGTCTCGACCTCACCCGCGGAGGCCGCCCTGGCCAGCTCACGGCCCGCTTGCACGACGTCGTCGCGCACCGCCTCGGGTGCCGCCGCGAAGGCAAGGTCCGGGCGGCCACTGCGCAGCAGGTCGACCGCGGTATCGGCGTCGCCCGCCTGCACCGCCCTGGCGAACTCGGCGATCGCGCCGCCGAAGCGCCAGACGTGGTCGAGCGTGACGACACCGTTCACCACGCCACCGGGCAGGCCGAGTTCGGCCAGCGCTGCATCAAGCGCGGTTTCGGGACGGCCGGGAGCGCGGGCGAGATCGCCCAGCACCGCCCCGGCCTCGACGGACGCGAGCTGGTCGGGGTCGCCGACCAGCACCAGCCTGGCTTGCGGCCGGACGGCCTCGAGCAGCCGCGCCATCATCGTGAGCGACACCATGGACGTCTCGTCAACGACCACCACGTCGAACGGCAGCCGCTGGGTGCGGTCGTAGCGGAAGCGTCGGGTGCCGGGCCGCCACCCGAGCAGCCGGTGCAGAGTGGCTGCCTCGGGCACACGCCCGCGCAGCTGCGCCGGGAGCTCCGCGGCCACCGCCTCCTGCAGCCGTGCCGCGGCTTTGCCGGTGGGCGCGGCCAGTGCGACGCGGGGTGGGGGCCCGGGCTGGTCGTGCAGCAGCGCCAGCAACCGCGCGACGGTGGTGGTCTTGCCCGTGCCGGGACCACCGGCCAGCACGGTGACCCGGCGCAGCGCACTCACCGCCGACGCGAGCCGCTGCCGTTCCGAGCCGGCGGCCGGGAAGAGCCGATCGAGCCCGTCGGCGAGCCTCGGCAGGTCGACCCGCGGCGGGGCCGTTGCTGCCCGCTCGCCCAGCGAGCGCCGCACCTGCTCCTCCTCGCGCCAGTAGCGGTCGAGGTAGAGCAGCCCGTCGACCGCCCGCAACGGCCGGCCGGGTGGCGCGTCCGCCCCGTCGGCGACGAGCGGCCCGGCCGTGCACATCGCGAGCCAGCCCGCAGGCTCCGGCCATGGCAGGGCGGACACGTCGACGAGCTCGTCGCCCTCGCCCAGCACCGTGCGGCTGACGTCGGCGAGGTCGACGCACACCGAGCCCTGCCGCACCGCCCGCACCGCCAGCGCCACCGCGAGCAGCACCTCCTCGCGCGCCTCACCGCCGAGCCGCCCCACCCTCGTGGCGACGTGCACGTCGGAGGGCTCCAGCACCCCCGCCGCGTTGAATGCGGCGAGCAGGCCGGTGGCCGAATGGGCGAGCCGCATGTCTCCCGGATCGGCCTGCGTGGCAGCGCTCCCGGACCCCGCCGCCCCGGGCGCGGCGGCACCATTGCGCGAGGGGCCGGCCGCGGTGGGTGCCGGCCCGGCGAGGGTCTCGGCCGCTCCGGTCATCGCGAGACCTCGCCGTCGAGCAGCACGGACAGCTCGACCACGAGGGCGGCGGGCGGCTTCCAGCTGAACACCCCGCACGGGACACCGTCGACAACGGGAGTATCAGCTCCACACATGCCGCGGACGAACAGGTAGAGCACACCGCCGAGATGGCGCCCCGGTTCGTAACCGGGCTGTCGCCAGCGCAGGAACCTGTGCAGCGCGACCGAGTACAGCAGTGCCTGCAGCGGGTACTGCGCCGCGATCATCGCGTCGGCCAGACGCGCGGGCGTGTAGTGGGCGGAGGTGAGCGGTGCCCGGCCGTCGGGCCCGAACGGGCCCAGCCAGTTGGTCTTGTAGTCGACCACCGCGAACCGCTCGTCCGGCAGCCGGAGCACGGCGTCGATGCTGCCGGTGAGGTAGCCGCGCAGCTGCTGCTCGGGAAGCCCGGCGAGGACGTCCGGATAGCCCACCAGAGGGTCGTCGGCCGGCAGATGGCGGCGCAGCAGCGGCGCGACCGCGCCGAGCGGCACGGCGGCACCGGGGCCGTCGCCGCCGGCGAGCGGCAGCTCGAAGTCGAGCTCGGCGAGCCGGTGGCGCGGGGCGATGTCGGCGAGCCGGAGCCCACCGGCGAGCGGACCCAGCGGTGTGAGCGCCGCCGGCAGCAATGCGGTGGCCAGTACGTCGGCGTCGACGCCGGGGGTGGGGTGCTGCGCGAGCTGCTCGTGAGCGTGGGCAGTGAGCTCGGCAGGCAGGTCGACCGCCGTGAGATCGGCTGCCTCGAAGATCGCGTGCACGAGGGTGCCGAACCCCGCGCCGACCGGCAGCTCGCCCATCGGTGACGCCAGCCCCTCGCCCTCGCCAGGCTGACCGCTCTCCCCGACCACTGCTCCGCCGTCCGCCTCCTCGCCCTCCGGGCTGCCCTCGTCGTCGGTGCCGGGCTCTTCAGGCTCGCTGCCGACCCCGGGGCCGTGGCCTGCGGTGGCCGTGAGCGCGCTGTAGGAGGTGCGGCGCCAGTCGCTGTCGAGCAGCCGCCCGAACTCAGCCGCCCGCAGGTCACCCGGCTCGGACCCGGATGCGGTGAAATCGGCGGCGGGCCGCTGCCCGACCTCCTCGACCGCGATCTCGGCGCGGGCCAGCTCACGCAGCGCCGCCAGGGCCGCAGCATCGGCCGGGACCCGATAGGCCTCCGCAGGCTGGGTGCCTTCGGCCGGTCGCCCGATGAGCAGTCGGTGTACCGGAGACGTCGAGGTGGTGGTGGCCGGCACCCACCACGTGACCACCTGGGAGCGAGCACGCGTGAGCGCCACGTAGAAGAGGCGCAGGTCCTCCCCGGCCTCCTCGACCCGATGCCGCGCGCACCGTTCCTTCCAGCCCTCGCCGGTCTCGCCGCCGACGTCGAGGACGCGGGCGCCCGACTCGTCGTGCAGCAGCGGCACCTCGGGGTCGCGGACGTTGCGGTCCCACCCGTAGGGCACGTAGACGATCGGGAACTCCAGGCCCTTGCTGCGGTGGATGGTGATGATCTGCACCGCGGCAGCGTCGGACTCCAGGCGCCTGCTGCGCTCCGCGCCGACGTCCTCTGCGGCGTCGGCGATGCGGTGGCGCAGCCAGTCGGTGAGCGCCGCGGGGCCCAGGTGCTCGGCCACAGCCGCCGCGTGCAGAGCCTGCGCGATGTGGCGCAGGTCGGTGAGCCGCCGCTCGCCGTCGGATGTGGCGAGCAGGCGGCGGGGCAGCGCTGTGGCGGTGGTGACCGCCTCCAGCAGGGCGGCGACGCCGCGGTCGTGCAACACAACGGCCCACGCGCGCAGCGTGCCGCCGAGGGCGTCGAGGAGATCGTCGGCACCGGGACCGCACAGCTCCTCGACCGTGTGCCCCAGGAAGCAGGTGAGGGCCGCCGCGCGGGCGCGGAACGCCCTCGGCTGCTCCAGCGCCTCGAGCAGGGTGAGCCACTCGCGGGCGATCGGGGTGCCGAAGACGCTCGCCGTGCCCGAGAGCACGGCCGGGACACCCGCCGCGGCGAGGGCGTCGCGAATCCGAGAACCCTGCTCGTTGGTGCGCACCAGCACGGCCACGTCGCCCGGCACCACCGCTTCCCCCGTGACGCGGGCCGGGCTCGCCAACAGCGCGGCGATGTCGGCCGCCGCGTCGCGTGCGACGAGATCGCGCGCCGGACCGACGACGACGAGGTCGCGCCTGGGCGCCCGGGGGAGCCCGACACGGGGGACCACCCGGATCCGCAGCGGCGCGTCGACCGGCGCGCCGGCCAGCCGCCGGCCCTGATGCGCCGGCTCGACGGGATGCACCGAGATGCGCCGGTCGCCCAGCGCCGCGCCCGCGAACACGACGTCGAGCGCGGTGAGCAGCGGGGCGTCGCTGCGCCAGTTGCGGGCGAGCGTGGCGTGCTGACGTGCGCTCTCGGTGGCGTCGAGGTAGCTGACCACGTCGGCGCCGCGGAAGGCATAGATCGCCTGCTTCGGGTCGCCGATCAGCACCAGCGTGGTGTGCTCGTGGAAGGCGCGGCGCAGGATGTCCCACTGCACCGGGTCGGTGTCCTGGAACTCGTCGACGAGCACGACGCGGTACCGGTCGCGCAGCCGCTGCGGTGCCCCTCGCGCAGGGTCGGCCAGCGCGTCGGCGAGCCGGGTGAGCATGTCGTCATAGGTGTAGATCCGCTGTGCCCGCTTGCGACGGGCCACCTCACCCCGCACCGCGACGGCGAAGCGGTGGCGGACGTGCGCCGTGCTCCCCGGGGCGGCGTCGCGGGGCTCGAGCCGTGCCTGCCCGTCGTACACGGCGTGGCGGGCCAGGACGAGCGCCTCGGACCGGCTGAAGGCGGGCGTGCCCGCGGAGTGGGCGCCGTACTTGCGCACGTAGAAATCGTCGACCGCCTCGGTGAGCAGGTCGTCGATCGAGTCGACGAACACGGCGTCCGGATCGCCGTCGCCCGCGACCCCCAGCCCGGCGAGCATCTGCTGGCAGAACTGGTGGGTGGTGGCGATCGTGGCGGCATCGAACTGGGCCAGCGCGCGGGCAAGGCGGGCTCTGCGGGCCGCGACCTCGTGGCCGGGACCGTCGGCGAGCAGCCGGACCACCTCATCGTCACCGCTGCGCGCCGCCGACGGGTCGGCCAGAGCCCGCTCGGCCGACACGAGCCGCTCACGGACCCGCTCGCGCAGTTCCTGGCTGGCCTCCCGGCCGAACGTGACGAGCATCAGTTCGGGCAGCGTGGCGTGGCCCTCCGCGACGTAGCGGGCGGCGAGCGCGGCGATCGTGAACGTCTTGCCGGTGCCGGCGCTCGCCTCGAGGACCGTGGTGCCGGTCGGCAGGGGACCGCAGACGTCGAACGAGGCCGGGGCGAGTACGGGGGTGCGGCCGATTGTCGTCGTCACAGCCGTACCACGTCCTCCGCCGTCAGCAAGGGTGCCCACAGGCGCATGGCGAGCGCCCCGAACCTGGTGGGTTCGCTACCGGGCCCGCCCGGCCCGATGAGCACGTCCGGCCCCGGCGCCCTGCCCCAGACCCGTACGTGCGCATCGTCGGCCTGCTCGGCACCCGCGCCGCTGGTCCACTTCCGCAGCGCCTCGTCGAGGGCTGCCTCGGCATCGGCGCCGCCGCGCCGGACCGAGGCGTAGGTGTGGCCCGCGACGGTGGGCAGCGGGAGCGGCTCCCGCAGGCCCGCCCGGTGGAGCTCCACCAGCTCGGCGAGCAGTTCGGTGGCCTGATCGGGATCGAGCGGGCCGGCGCTCGCCCTGCTCAGCCCGAACCGCGTGCCGCGGCCGATCGTGACCGCGCACCACGGCTCCCGGCTGGACGCGGTGAGCGCCAGGAGCCGGACCCACGCCCGGATGCGCTGCTTGGGCGCCAGCCGGGAGAACTCGACGCGCACCAGCGCCGTGCCGTGGAGACCGCCGAGCGTGCCGACCACGCGGACGCCGCCTGGCAGCACGACGTCCACGTCGCGATCCTCCGCCTCCCCCATCAGTAGCGGTGCGGCAGCAGCCACGAGCGGCTCGACGTCGTCGAGCACCCGCCTGAGGACGGCATCGCCCAGCGCACCCGGGGGCAACTCCCCGCGCCGCCACTCTGCCTGCCGGCAGTGGTCGAGGTCGTGGCCGGCGAGCCGGTCACGCAGCAGGCGGTCGCCGATCGCCCACGTGGCCAGCCCGTCGAGATCCACCGGCAGCGCATCGGACGGTTCGTCCTCCCCGGCGAAGAGTGACAGCCCGACCCGTTGCCGGAGGAACTCCTTGACCGGATGCTCGAGGAACGCGACGAGATCGTCCAACGCCACGACCTCGCGCTCGACGGGCGGGAGCGGCCCCCCGACGAAGGGCGCGGGTGGCGCCTTCGCGCCGGCTGCCGCCCGCGCCCCGGCGAGCTCGGTGCGATCGAAGCTGAACGGGCCGGACGTGACCAGCGCTCCTGGGGTGAAGTTGCGGGCGTCGAACGGCTGTAGCGGATGGCGCACCATGACGTGCTGACGGCCTGCGGGACCGGCGGTGGCCTCGATCGTGTCGAGCAGCTCTCCGAGCGGCACCGCGGGTGGGCGCCGGGCTCCCGTGCGCTCGTCGGCCCCCGAGTGCACGACGACGAGATGTTCGGTGGCCGCGCAGATCGCGTCGAGCATCAACTGACGGTCCTCGCTGCGCGGGTCGCGCTCGCCCACGAGGGGATCGCGCGCGAGGACGTCGTCGCCGTCGGGGACGCCGACGCGGGGGAACACCCCGTCGTCGAGCCCGAGCAGGCAGACGACCCGGTGCGGGACCGACCGCATCGGCACGAGCGTGGCAACCGTGAGCGTGCCGGTGCGGAAGTTGGCGCGGGTAGGCCTGCCGCGCAGCCGCTCGGTGAGAAGCCCCCGAACGTCGGCGAGCCCGAGGGGGACGGTGCCTGCGTGGGGTCCGGCGGCGCGGGCGGCCTCGGCCAGCTCGCCGCGGGCCTGAGCCGCCTGCCAGGCATCGGTGGTGGTGGTGTCGGTGAGTGCGTCGAGCCCGGCGACCAGCGCCGTGACCCACTCGTCGAGCGTGTGCTCTCCGGCCAGCCGGGCGAGGGTGGCGGCGAGCCGGTCGACGAACTCGGCGAGCCGCCCGATGCGCTCGACGTCGCCGGAGTCGACCTCCTCCAGCGGCAGCGCGGTGCCGAGCCACTCCTGCTCACCGGAGCCGCCCGCCATCGTGACGCCCAACAGGAGCCGATCGAGCCCGGCGGACCAGGTGTTCTGCGCGAACCCGTCGAGGTGGAACGGAGCGCGGTGGGGCCCGTCGAGCCCCCAGCGCACGCCGGACCGGACGACGAGCTCGCGCAGCCGGTCGAGGTCGGTGTCGTCGAGGCGGAATCGGCGGCGCACCGGTATGGAGCCCAGCAGGTCGAGCACCTGGGACGCGGTGAGCCGGGCGTCGGCGAGTTCGAGCAGCTGCGCAACCGTGTCCAGTAGGGGGTTGACCTGCCGCAACGCGCGGTCGGCCAGCCGGACCTGCAGCTGGTGGCCGGGATGGGTGTGCGCACCCGGGGCGTCCGGTTCGGCGAGCCCGAAGGCCGCGGAGATCAACGGCGCGAACGTCTCGATGTCGGGGCACATGACGAGCACATCGCGCGGTTCGAGCGTGGGGTCGGCGTGGAGCAGCCCGAGGACGATCTCGCGCAACACCTCCACCTGGCGGTCCGGGCCGTGGCAGGAGTGGACCTGGACGCTGCGGTCCGCCGGGTGGAGCGGGGCGTCGCCGGTGAGTGGCAAGTCGTCCCGCAGGTCGCGCTGCAGCCGCCCGAGCAGGGTGAGCGGGGGGTCGGGCAGCGGGTGGTGGTGGTCGACGAGCGCCGGGGCAGAGCCGGCCAGCCTGACCTGGAGCTCGCGTACGTCGCGCCCGAGCGACGACAGCAGCGGGTGGCGCGGCAGACCGGCGGTGGGGTCGGCGCGCCGGAGCGGAAGGTGGCCTGCGGTGGTGACGGCGGCCCAGAGCGCGGGGGAGGGGTGGGCGAGCCACAGGTGCACCTCACGGTGCTCGGCGAGGGCGGCGATCACAGCGAGGTGCTCGGCCGGTAGCCGGGTGGGGCCGAACAGCGACAGGCGCGGTGGCAGCGGCGCCGCGGCGGGATCCGCACGCAGGCCCGCGCACGCGGCTCCGAGCCGTTCGGCGGGGCCGGGGACGCCGATCCGCTCCCGCAGGCGCCGCCACAGCTCCGGCTGCCACGCCAGATCGGCTGCCCGCTCGCCCGGGACGCCATCGCCCGCCTGCCAGCCGGCCAGCATGTCGGGCCGGGCCGCGGCGTAGGACGCGAACAGATCGGCGAGGTGGCGAGCCGTGGCGTGCCTGCGGCTGCGCTGGGATCCGCCGTCGCGGAGGTGGACTCCCAGAGGCGCGCACCACGGCTCGCCCGCGCTCTCGTCGATGACCTCCAGCAGTGGCCACACCGCCCGCTCCGGGCGCCACGGGTCCTCCCGTGGGTCGATGCCGACGGCGCCCCCGATGGCCACCGCGACCACTGCTGCCGGCGACGGGAACGCGACCCCCGCGCACACACCGTCGCCCCGCCCCGATGCCGCGCCCAACCGGTGTGACAACCGCTGCGCCAACCAGCGCTCGATACCCTTCGCCGGAACCGCGACGACCTCGTCGACGAACGGATCGTCGAGCGGATGGGCGAGGAGTTCACCAAGCGCATCGGCCAGCGCGTCGGCCCGCTCGGACCTGTGCACGTGCAGCGCCACTCGATCACCCCCCTCCCTCGTGCGGGACAAAGGTAGGTGGCGGGTCGGACAGTTCCGTAGGCGGGCGGCCTTGTCACCGACGGTGAGATCCTCGGAGAAAAGGACACGATGGTGGTATCCCGCTACTGCCGCGTAAACGGGAAGCTGTGCCTCGCGATCTTCTGATGGTGCGATGTGCAGGAGGAGCCCGGACATGAGCGACGCGATCCCCGGACCTGGAGTGCCGGAGCAGCGCGGCGTCCGTGATCACGCCCGTGGTGAGGTTCTGCACCGCCACGCCCGGCTGACCAAGAGCGGCCGGCCGATCTTCTGCACGCCCAGCCGCGCCGAGATCGAAGGGCACATGCTGCCCCGCCAGAGTCGTGGTACCGACGGCAAGGTCATCTACCCCACACGGGAGGCAGCGGAGGCCGCGGCTCGCGAGCTCGAGTCGCTCGGTTCACGGCTGCTCCGCTCCTACCGCTGCGGCCGGTCGCGGGGTGGGCACTACCACCTCACCACCGACACCGGGTTCCGCGCCGGCCAGCCCTCGCTGCACCTGCGCATCCCCCAGCAGCGCCCGCCCCTGTCCGCCTGAGCCGCCTCCGCCCGGAGCCCTCCCCGATGGTGCTCCGGCCGGAGCGGGCTCAGCGACCACCGGTTCGATCCGGCCTGAGGACGCCCTGCCGTGGCCGCCGGGTGGTGACCCGGCGACCGGCGTTGATTCAGTTCGACTTGCGGGCGGTACGGCGAAGGGCAATGGCACCCGCGCCCGCACCCAGCGTGGTCAGACCGCCGAGTGCCAGCAGGCCGGGGAGCATCCCGTCGGAGCCGGATCCGTCGCCCGTCTCCACGCCGCCCGACGGGGGAGCGGGGACCTGCGGACCGCCACCGCCACCGCCACCGCCACCGCCGTTGCCGTTGCCGTTGTTGCCGTTGTTGCCGTTGTCTCCGTTGTCGCCGTTGTCGCCGTTGTCGCCGTTGTCGCCGTTGTCGTCGCCGGTGAAGCTGGCGTTGTCGCTGGTGTTGTCGCCGCTGTTGTCCCCGGTGTTGTCGTCGGCGTTGTCGGTGGCGTTGTCCCCGGCGTTGTCGCTGGGGTTGTCGCCGCTGTTGTCCCCGCTGTTGTCGCCGCCGTTGTCACCCGTCTGCATGGGGACGGGGCCGTAGTCCTGGGCGTAGGCCAGGCCGGCCATGGGGAGCGAGGTG
>DASYES010000727.1:0-4914 GCA_036498885.1 Pseudonocardia sp. | reverse complement strand
CGGCCGGTGATCAGCGCATCGTGGCGGCGGGTGCGCGACGCCGGGCTCGACCCACACGGGTCGGCCGAGCAACCACTGCTCGACCATGCCGACCTGGAGCAGCGCCGCGCGGCCAGCGGGCTCGCGCCCCTCCTTCCGCTGTTACGGGCCCGGCTTCTTCCTGTGGCCGAGGCAGCCGCCCAGATCATGGTCGTGGTGGACGCCGAGGGGAACGTGCTGTGGCGAGAGGGCGGAGCCGCCGTCCGGCGCCGGGCCGACGACCTCCGGTTCGTCGAGGGCTCGGCGTGGGACGAGAACACCGTCGGCACCAACGCCATCGGCACGAGCCTGGTGGTCGAGCAACCCCTGCACGTCTACGCCGGGGAGCACTGGTCGGAGGGCCACCAGCCGTGGACGTGCGCGGCGGCGCCCCTGCACGACCCGATCACCGGCCGCCTGCTGGGCGCGGTCGACCTGAGCGGGCCCGCCCACACCGTCCACGCCAGCACGGTGGCGCTCGTCGACGCCGTCGCCCGGCTCGTCGAGCTGGAGCTACGACTCACGCACGAGCGGGCGGTCGAGCGACTGCGGGTGGTCGCGGCGCCGGTGCTCGCGCGGCTGTCCGGCCCGGCGCTGGTCGTGAGCCAGGACGGCATACCCGCTGCGGCGCTCGACCTCCCCGTTCCGGCCAGGGTGGCCATGCCCGACGCCCTGGCGGCGGGCGAGGTGTGGCTGCCGGGGCTCGGGCTCTGCAGTGCCGAACCGCTGCCGGGAGGATGGCTGCTTCGTCCCCGAACGGCGGGCGCGGACGGTCCCACCCATCTGCTCGTCGACCTCACGAGCGTGCCACCCCAGATCCACGTGACCACCGCCAGCGGCTCGTGGCGCCAGACGCTGACCCCGCGCCACGCCGAGGTGCTCCGGGCGCTCGCCCACAGTCCGGAGGGCCGCTCGGCCGCACAGCTCGCCGCGGATCTCTTCGGCGAGGGCGGCAGCCGCGTGACCGTGCGCGCCGAGATGTCACGGCTGCGCCGGACGCTCGGCCCGCTGCTTCAACACCGGCCGTACCGCATCGCCGCAGGGGTGCGCGTCGAGCTGCGGGAGCCGGCGGTGGGCGTCATCCACTCCTCGTGACGTCCGGCGCGACCGGAGCGCGCAGCAGTCGGGGCAAGGCCACGGCAAGCAGCACGCCGAGCGCCGCCACCAGCGGAATCGTGCCGAGCGCCCACGCCGCGTACACGCCGAAGGTGGCGATGTCCGTGCCGACGCCGGCCACCGACGTGACCGTGGCACGCGATCGGCTCTCGATCCGCTCCTGCAGGCGTGCGTCCACCACCACGAGGACGCACCGGTACGCGCCGTAGAACACGGCCACCGCCGCGATCCCCGCTGGGTGGTCGGCGAGCCCGGCCGCTCCGAACAGGAACATCGCAGCTCCGAGCACCACGGCGAGCGCCACGGAGCCCAACCGGCCTGCCCGCCCCGCGAGGGCGGCGCCCACCACCCCGGCCAGCACGATCGGCAGGTCGGCCACCGGGACGAAGGCCGTGGGCACCCCCCAGCCGACGACGATGAGCGGGAAGTACTCCTCCACCGCGTCGAAGGCTCCAAGCAGGGCCGCGGCCACCACGACGGCAGGGACACCGGGCCGGTTCGCGGCGACGACGAGACCGGCGCGCAGCGTCGCGAGGTAGGTCAGCTCGTCCTCGTCCTCGTCGGTGCCGCTCTCACGCGGCGGCTCCGGCAGGCGCGACGCCATCGCGGCCGCAGCCAGGCATACTCCGACGCTCACCCACCCGGCCAGCGGGAACCCGCCCACGGCGTACAGCACGGTGGCGGCGAGTGCGGCCGGGAGCTGCGCGATCAGCTCCGCAGCCGTGACCCAGCCGTTGACCCTGGCGTACTGCTCCTCGGCGCCTGCGGCTACCAGCCCGTCGTAGAGCAGTGCCTCCTGCGCTCCGGAGACGAGCACACCGGCCAGCCCCCAGAGGACGAACCCGAGCGCAAACCCGGCGAAGCTCGGCAGCAGGACCCAGGCGCCGTAGCCGCAGGCCTGCAGAACCCCTGCCGCTACCAGGCAGGCGCGCCGCGAGAAGCGGTCGGCGAGCGCGCCGGACGGCACCTCGGCGACCACCCCGACGGCGGACCAGATCGCGAACAGCGCGGAGATCTCGGCGCCGGACATACCGCTGTCGGCGAACAGCAGCGCGTAGAGGGGGTAGAGCGGGATGACATCGGCCAGCAACGCCCACCCGAGCATGCGCCGGGCGAGGGGGCGGGCCGGGGGTGGCACGGTACGTCAACCGGGCATGACGCCCAAGCTGACGGACCTCCGTCCACCCGGCCCAGCTCTTTTCGGTGGGCGTCGCGACATGGCCGGGCTGTCCAGCACACGGCCGAAGTCGGACAGATAGGATCATCAGTCGACAATCGCCGGAGCAGGACGAGGCCGCGAGTAGCCCGAGGGCGCGGGCGAAACGCCAGGCCGACCGCGGAAGGAGCGCATCGTGGGCACGATCAAGGTGCACGAGTTCACCACCCTCGACGGAGTGATCGATACACCGACCTGGACCTTCGGTTACGAGTTCACCGCCGGGATGAGCGAGGCCCTCGGCACGCTCACGGGTTCGTGCTCGGCCATCCTGCTCGGCCGCACCACCTACGAGATGTTCGCCCCGGCCTGGTCCGTCCGTACCGCGGAGGACGACCCCGGCGCCCCGTTCTTCAACGACACCCCCAAGTACGTCGTCTCCTCCACCTTGCAACAG
Source organism: Pseudonocardia sp. (assembly GCA_036498885.1). Lineage (GTDB taxonomy): Bacteria > Actinomycetota > Actinomycetes > Mycobacteriales > Pseudonocardiaceae > Pseudonocardia. The sequence goes on along the minus strand of DASYES010000727.1, from coordinate 2,167 downwards.
GCCGACTGGAACAACTCGAGGATGCTCGGCGGCTACGACACCGAAGCCATCCGCAAGTTCAAGGATGGCGTCGACGGAGGGATCTACATCAGCGGTAGCGCCACCCTCGTCCGGGCCCTGATCGCCGACGGCCTGGTCGACGAACTACACCTGTTCGTCTACCCGGTCGCACTCGGCACCGGACTGCGGCTGTTCCCCGAGGGCACACCGAAGACCACGATGGCACTCATCGGGAGCGAGGCCTTCGACAACGGAGTGGTGCAGCTGACCTACGGGCCGGGCACCTCGGACTGAGCCGATCGGTCCCACCAGCCGTAATCCCTGGCCGCCCCCTCGGGCCGCGATCTGAACAACGCACTGTTTCCATTTCGCCGGGTCGCGGGCGAACTCTTCACATTCTTCTTGAGACCTCCCTGCGCCTCCGCCTGAATACCGCGGTCTTCTGTGGCTATACCTTCGCGCGGCCTCCAAAGATCGGTTCACCGATCCTGCAGCGAGGTTCAGCCGAAGGGTTGACCCCGATTCGTTTGACGCCGGCGTAGCGGGCACTCGACGATCGGAACACGGCCCGCGACTGCCAAAAGGCCCATTGCCGACCGGCGGTCCCGCCGAGCCGCATGACGGGAGAGATCATGACGACAGCTCCTGGTCGGCTGCTACAACGGCGCGAGATGCTGGGCGGGTTGATGGCGGTCGGCATGATGCCGCTGGGCATCGCTGCCTGCGGCAACACGGCGCCGGACGTTGCGGTGGCGCCGCCCACGACCGACTCGGTACTCCCCCGGCCCGATACGCCCGAGGAGGCTCTTCGCCGCCTCCAGGAAGGCAATCAGAGGTTCGTTGCAGGCACGCCACTGCATCCGAATCAGACCCTTGAGCTCCGGCAGCAGCTGGCCGGCAGCCAGCAGCCCTTCGCCGCTGTGCTCGGTTGCTCCGACTCCCGGACCTCCCCGGAGCTCGCGATGGACGCCGGCATCGGCGACCTGTTCGTCTGTCGCGTTGCCGGCAACATCGCTGCACCTGCTGAGGCGTCGTCACTGCTCTATGCCCAGGCCGCGCTCGGTGCCGACGTGCTTCTGGTGCTCGGTCACGACGACTGCGGCGCCGTCAAGACCGCGATCGACGTGGCTGACGGCAAGATGCCGGCAGGTGAGTTCGCGCCGTTGACGGACCCGATTCAGCCGGCCGTCGCGGAGGCGCGCCGGACCGGCGCAACCGGGCCGGCGTTGCTGCACGAGGCCATCGCTGCGAATGTGCGTCTGGTGGTCGCTGCGCTGCCCGCTATGACTCCTGGGCTTGCCCAGGCGGTGCAGGCCGGCAAGCTGACCATCCGTGGCGGCGTACTCACCCTGTCCACCGGCAAGATCGACATGCTCGACTGAAGAGCTGCCGACGAAACGCGGATGTCCGCGTCTGCGGCTTCCGGGCGGTGCACGCCCGTTTTTCCGAGTCTCGCCCGACGGCCGAGGAGTGTCGTAGTGCCGATGGAAGCGACAGAGCGCTCGTACGCGCCGCTGACCGACGCTCACCTTGCGCGCCTGTCGGTGATCGCCGACGAGGACCACCGCCACTTCACCCGGCCGCAGGGCCGTCCGGAGTACTCGGCACGCCGGCTCTGCGTGGCACTTGCGCAGGGAGCTGCGCTCCACCGCCTCGATGGCACAACCGGTGTCAAGGACATCGACGTATGGACGTTCTACGCGGCGATCCCGGGCGAACCGTTCATGTTCGGTCAGCGCAAGCGACACGTCGACTTCGGAATGTCGGAGCACGGCCGGAACCTGTACCCCGACCACTTCGAGCACCGCCAGTTGCCGCGGTGGTCGCGGTTCGCAGGCCGACGAGTCGATCTCATGATTCGGAGTCTTCCCGTCGCTCCCGGGGCATCCTCCGGCGCGATCATCGATGCGCTTCGCCAGTGGCTGACCGCCGGCGCCCAGGGGCGACGGGCCGGCCAGGACGGCACGATGCCGTCGAACTGGTGGCTCGCACAGAAGGCCGTCGTACTGATCGATCCTGCCACGGATCGAGGGCGGGTCGCCTGGCCGGCCGGGGCAACTCCGGAGCCGGCACCGGGACGACCACGATGACACGGCTCCCGGTCCGACCTGGCGGACGAGCCGTCCGCCGGCGTGTGGAGATCGGATCGTGCTTGCGCAGATTTGCT
>DASYES010000726.1:0-6369 GCA_036498885.1 Pseudonocardia sp. | reverse complement strand
AGCCGGCGTGTCCGCCGTACGGGGTCGGGGCTGAGCGAGCCCGCCCGTTCGTAGGCTGCGGCCGCCGCCTCGTTGCTGCCCCGGTCCGTAGCTCCGCGCGCGCTCACCTCGAGCGCGGCGGCGACGTCCTCGTCGGGCCCGATGCTCGCGGCGGCGCGGTGCCAGTTGCGCCGGTCGACGTCGGGCCGCCCGTCGAGCACGTCGGCGAGCGCGCGGTGGGCCTCCTGTTTGCGCACGACGGTGGCGCTCCCGTAGGCGGCCGTGCGGATCAACGGATGCTGAAAGCCGAGGCACCCTTCGGAGAACATGAGCAGCCGCGCGCGCTCTGCTGCCTCCAGATCGGCCACGGAACAGCCGAGGCGTTGCGCGGCCGCGAGCACCACACCGGTGTCGCAGGTGTTGTCCGCCGCCGCCACGAGCAACACGGTGCTGACCTTCTCGGGCAGCGCCTCGATCCGGGCGGCGAACTCGCGCTCCACCGGGCTGTGCGTCGGTGCCGAGCCACCGCGCCCGGCCTCGGGCGGACCGAGCGGGTACACCGGTGCGCGCCCCGCACGGTGTGCCGCAGGCAGCTCGTGCAGAGCGAGCGGGTTGCCGGCCGCCTCCCGCAGCAGCTGTTCCCGGATGTGGCGGGGGAGGTCGCCTGCCCCGGAGTCCAGGACGTGACGCGCGGTCGTCTCGTCAAGCCGCGGAAGGGCAAGTTCTGCCAGCCCCGGGGCCGGAAACGCGGGGGCGTGCCCGGTGCGCGCCGCGAAGAGCATCACGACGGCCTCGGCGTCGAGCCGGCGCGCGACGAACAACAGCACCTCGGCCGAGGCACGGTCGAACCAGTGGGCGTCGTCGAGCAGGCACAGCACCGGCCGCTGCGCCGCCAGATCGGCGAGCAGCGTCAGCACGGCGAGCCCGACCAGGAACCGGTCGGGGGCACGTTCCGTCGTCGCCAGCCCGAGAGCCGCGCGCAACGCGCCCGCCTGCGCCTCGGGCAGCTCGTCGACACCCGACATGTTGTCCTTCACCAACAGGTGCAGGGCAGCGAACGGCAGCTCCGTCTCGGTCTCGACGCCGGTCCGCGTCAGCACCAGCATGTCCGGCGCGGCGGTCGCGGCGTGCCGGAGCAGGGTCGACTTCCCGATCCCTGCCTCCCCACGGACGACCAGTGCAGCACTGCGGCGCGCGCGAGCAGTGTCGAGCAGGCGCTCCACGTCCGCGGTCTCGGCGGCTCGGCCGGGGAGAGCGGGGCGGACCGGCGCCCCGGCCAGGTTCATCGGGATCCCTCCGCAGCGGGCCGGACGGCCCAGGGCGAGGCCGGTAGCAGCCGCACCAGAAGGCCGAGGCCCGCCGTCGCGGTCACCACCACGAAACCGGCGCGGAAGCCCGCTGACCCGGCGCCGGCCATGGTCCAGGCCGCCGCGGTCACCGCCGGGGCCACCGTCATCGCGATCGTCCGCACCGTCATCCCGACGCCACCGGCCACTCCTTCCGACCCGGCGTTGGTGCCGACGAGCGGTGCGGTGCTGATCGCCGGGTTGCCGGTGAATGTGGTGGTGAACAGCGCGATCTTCGTGCCGGCGTACGAGCGCCCGCGCGTGAGCGCGGTCACAGGCCCCGATGCCGTCAGCGGTGCCCACCACACCCCGAATGCGACCGCTGCCACCCCCGGAGCGGCGGCGACGAGCGGCTGCCCGTCCACCTCGTCGAGCGCCACCAGCAGTGCCGCCACAGCACCCCCGAGCAGCAGTGCCTCGTGAATCAGCACCACGCTCGGGCGGGGCAGGCCGCGGTCCGGGGTGCGCGGGATGCTGCGCAGCCCGATCCACAGCACGATGAGGGCCAGCGGGATCTTCATCAGGACGACCTCGCGCCAGGTGAACACCTCGGCCACCAGCCCGCCGAGGGGCATGCCCACGGTGGCCCCGATCGCCATGATCGTGATCACGAACCCGATCGCCCGGCCGCGCTGCTCCTGACGGACGCCGCCGCTGATCATCGGCATGTACGCGGCCACCGCGAGCGCACCCGCGATCCCCTGCAGCAGGCGGCCAACGACGACCAGCCCGAACGTCGGCGCGAACGCCACCAGCACGCTCGCCGGCCCGAGCCCGATCATGGCCAGGGCGAACACCGCGCGGACGTCCGCACCGTCGGCCCAGCGGCCGGCGGGAACGGACACGGCTGCCGGCGGCAGGGCGTAGGCCAGGAGCACCCACGCCGTCGCCGCCGCGGACACGCCCAGCTCGGCTCCCATGCCGGGGAGGGTCACCGCGAGGATCGTCATCTCGGAGGTGACCACCGACATCGCGAGACCGAGCGCCGCCACCGGAGCCCAGCTCGTGCGTTGCGGCGGGAGTATCGCTCTCGTGGTCATGGGCGTCCCTCCTGCGGTGATCGGGACGCCGACGCTAAGAGCTGAAGCTCACTCGAAGTCAAGGGATGTCACCCTGCCACGTAGGGCCGGGCGGCGCGGGCCTCGCGCAGGGCCAGTGCCCACCACGTGAGCTGGTCCAGCATCGTCTTCGCGGCCGCCGAGCACTCCGCCTCCTCGAGCGGCCTGCCGCCGTCGCCGAACCGCGCCCACGCTCCGTGAAAGCTGACGGTGTCGCGAACCGTGGTGGCGTGCACCTCCGCGAACACCGGTCGCAGGTGCTCCACGGCCCGCAGGCCGCCCGACATCCCGCCGTACGACACGAACGCCACCGGCTTGGCCTGCCACTCCCGCCCGTACCAGTCGATGAGTGTTTTCAGCGGAGCCGGATAACTGTGGTTGTACTCGGGCGTGACCACCACGAACGCGTCGGCGGCAGCGAGCCGCGACGACACAGCGGTGACCGCAGGCGGCGTCGGCGACCCGAAGGGCTCCAACCGGTCGGGCAGCGCGGCGTCCGCCAGGTCGAGCACGTCCACATCGAGATCGGCGTGCTGGCGCGCCTCCCCGACGAACCACTCGGCCACCGTCGGCCCGAACCGGCCCCCACGCGTGCTGCCGATGATCACCACCAGCCGGATGCCTGCGTCGCTCATGGTGGGTTCCTTCCCCTCGTCACGGTCCATGTGGCGGACGCTATGAGCGGGGAAAGCGGCACCGAATCCGTCACGTGACCGGTGCGAGCGCCTCGACGGTCGTCGAGTCGGGCTCAGGCCTGGAGGTAGGCCTCCAGGCCGACCCGGCCACCTTCGCGGCCGAAGCCGGACTCGCGGTAGCCGCCGAAGGGGGCCGTGGGGTCGAAGCGGTTGAAGGTGTTGGCCCAGACGACGCCGGCGCGCACCCGCTGTGCCGTCCACAGTGCCTTCGCGCCGTTGCTCGTCCAGATGCCGGCGGACAGGCCGTAGCGCGTGTTGTTCGCCTTCGCGACGGCCTCGTCCGGCGTGCGGAACGTGAGCACCGAGAGGACCGGCCCGAAGATCTCCTCCCGCGCCACACGCATGGTCTGCTCCACCCCGGAGAAGACGGTGGGCGGGAAGAACAGACCCCGCTCGGGGAGCGGGCACGAACTTGTCCAGCGCTGTGCACCCTCGGCGTCGCCCGCGGCCGTGAGGTCGGCGATCCGCTCCAGCTGGGCACGCGAGTTGATGGCGCCGACGTCGGTGTTCTTGTCGAGCGGGTCGCCCACTCGCAGCGTCTCGATCCGGTCGCGCAGGAGCGTCTCGAACTCCTCCGCGATCGACTCCTGAACCAGCAGCCGCGATCCTGCGCAGCAGACGTGTCCCTGGTTGAAGAAGATCCCGTCGACGACGCCGTCGACGGCCTGGTCGAGCGGTGCGTCGTCGTAGACGATGTTGGCGGCCTTGCCGCCGAGCTCCAGGGTGAGCCGCTTGCCCGTGCCGGCGAGGCGGCGCTGGATCTCCTTGCCCACCTCGGTCGAACCGGTGAACGCCACCTTGTCCAGCCCGCCGTGCCCGACCAGGGCCTCGCCCACGTCACCGGCGCCCGGCAGCACGTTCAGCACGCCGGCGGGCAGCCCGGCGTCCGCAGCGATCTCCGCGAGTACGAGCGCCGTGAGCGGAGTGGTCTCGGCGGGCTTCAGCACGATCGTGTTGCCGCACGCCAGCGCAGGAGCGATCTTCCAGACCGCCATGAGCAGCGGGAAGTTCCACGGGATCACGGCGCCCACCACACCGAGCGGCCGGGGGTCGGGACCCATACCTGCGTAGCCGAGCTTGTCGGCCCAACCGGCGTGGTGGAACAGGTGCGCCGACGCGGTGGGCACGTCGACATCGCGCGACTCGCGGATCGGCTTGCCGTTGTCCAGCGTCTCCAGCACGGCGAGCTCGCGGGCGCGTTCGGCCACCACCCGCGCGATCCGGAACAGGTACTTGGCCCGCTCCGCGCCGGGCATCGGGCCCCACACCTGCTCGTACGCGCGACGGGCTGCGGCGACGGCACGGTCGACGTCCTCGGTTGCCGCCGTGCCGACCTCGGCGAGCACCTCCTCCGTGGCCGGGTTGATCGTCTTCAGCGGCTGACCGCCGCTGTCGACGAACTCCCCGCCGATGAACGGCCGGTAGGTGGGTGTGAGGTTCGCGAGCGCCGCCGACTCCGGGGCCGGGGCGTAGGTCCACTCCATCACGCGCTCCCGATCCGGTCGGCGCTCTCGTAGTGCCCCTCGAGCTGGGTGCGGCGCTGCCGCAGCAGATCCCCGAGCAGCGAGGATGCCCCGAACCGGAACAGCTGCGGCGTGAGCCACGCCGGCCCGGCGATCTCGTTGACGGCCACCAGGTGGCGGATGGCGTCCTTCGCGGTGCGAATACCGCCGGCGGCCTTGACCCCGCGCAGCCTGCCTGTGGCACGTTCCCAGTCGCGGACGGCCTGCAGCATCACCTGTACGACGGGCAGTGTGGCAGCCGGGGAGATCTTGCCCGTGGACGTCTTGATGACGTCGGCACCCGCGAGCAGGGCGAGCCAGGAGGCGCGGCGCACGTCGTCGTAGCCGGCAAGCTCGCCGGTCTCGAGGATCACCTTGAGGTGAGCGCTGCCGCAGGCCTGCTTCACGGCGACGATCTCGTCGTACACGGCGCCGTAGCGCCCGGTGAGGAACGCTCCGCGGTCGATCACCATGTCGATCTCGGACGCCCCGGCCTCGACGGCGAGCGCGGTGTCGGCGAGCTTGACCGCCCGCGACGACCGCCCGGACGGGAACGCGGTGGCGACGGCGGCGACCGCCACACCCGATCCGCGCAGCGCATCGACGGCGACGCCGGCCAGGTCGGGGTAGACGCAGACGGCGGCGACGGGTGGCACCTGTGGGTGGTCGGGATCGGGCCGACGGGCCTGCGCGCACAGCGAGCGCACCTTGCCCGGGGTGTCGGCGCCCTCGAGCGTGGTGAGGTCGATCATCGAGACGGCCATGTCGAGGGCCTGGAGCTTGGACTCCCGCTTGATGCTGCGGGTGGCGAGCATCGCCGACCGGCGTTCGAGCCCGACCTGGTCGACACCTGGCAGCCCGTGGAGGAATCGGCGCAACGCCGCCTCGTCCCTGACGACATCGCCGAAGCCTGGTGCGCCGTGGTTGTCGTGGTTGTCGATGCGGGCCTTGCCGGCGCCCGGCGCGTCGGGGCGCGGGGCGGGCACGGTCGTTGTCACGGCGCTGAGTGTAGGGGCCGGGGGAGCGCGGTCGAGGGTTTGCGCATTGGTCGCACGGGCCTGATCGATCGCAATTCCGGCCCGCGGAATCGGGGTCGGAATGGAGAACAGGAACTAGTGCCGAGCGGCCGACTTCAGGGAGCGCGCCGCCCGCTGCGCGTCCAGGCGCAGCGGGCGGCGACGAATACGAAGGGAGCGCGTCGCGAGCCGCGTTGGTGGAGCTCAGGTTGAGCTGTGCAGGCGGACGACGCCGACAGTGACGTCCTCCAGCCCGCCGCGGTCGAAATCGCGGCGCAGCTGATCGGCCTTGACGGTTGCCGTCAGCCCGTCGAACGGTCCATGTGCATCAACCTCCCCGGTCTGGGGATCAACAGCGAGGACGACATAGCCGTCGCACTGAGTAAGCTTCTCCGCTGCAGCGACCAGCGTCGCTTCGTCGGATGTCGAGTTGTCCGCCACCGGATCACCTCCTAGTCATTAGTACAGCGTCGAGGAGGCCCTCGGCGTGACACTGTTTGTGCCAGACCACCCATTCGGGTCAGGGTGAATCTTCGAGTTCGATCACTGTCGGTACCGGCAACCGGGTGACGAGGTAGCGGAATCGGTGGTCATACACTCCTGACTACGATCAATGTGTCGATCTTGGCACTCTTAGTCATCACTACTGTCGGTGCCCGCGGGCCCTTCGGACCGCCTTCGGCAGCCTCGTGCCGGGCTCCGAAACGGCCTGTTTCATATGTCAGCTGGGCCGCGGAGTCGCATCACACCATCGTGTCGCGCTCTCCGGAATT
>DASYES010000725.1:0-2509 GCA_036498885.1 Pseudonocardia sp. | reverse complement strand
ACGCAGTCCTTCGATCTGCACACGCCGCACCAGGCCGCCCGCAAGGACTACATCGGCAACGCCGCGCGGGACGGGCGGATGGCCGTGGTGTTCGCCCAGCTGATCACCGGCGGCACGAGCCACGGCGTCCACGCGCTCCTGGTGCCCATTCGCGGCGACGACGGCACGCCGATGCCGGGCGTGACGATCGGCGACTGCGGACGCAAGGCGGGCCTCAACGGCGTCGACAACGGCAGGCTGTCGTTCGACCACGTGCGGGTACCGCGGGAGAACCTGCTCAACCACTTCGCCGACGTGGCCGTGGACGGCACCTACTCCAGCCCCATCGAGAGTTCCTCGCGCCGCTTCTTCACGATGCTCGGCACGCTCGTCCGCGGCCGGATCAGCGTGGCAGGCGGGGCGGGGACCGCCACGCAGAAGGCGCTCGCTCTGGCCATCCGCTACGGCGCGACCCGGCGGCAGTTCGCCGACCCGACCACGGGCGAGGAGGTCGTCGTACTGGACTATCTCGTCCACCAGCGCAAGCTGCTCCCCGCGCTCGCCACCACCTACGCGCTGCACTTCGCGCAGAGCGATCTGGTGTCGGACATGCACGACCTGCAGTCGTTCGGTGGGGAGCAGGGCTCCGGCGCCGACGTGGAAGAGCTGCAGCGCGACCTCGAAACCAGGGCCGCCGGCATCAAGGCGGTAGCCACCTGGCACGCCACCGCCACGATCCAGACCTGCCGCGAGGCCTGCGGCGGCGCCGGCTACCTGGCGGAGAACCTGCTCCCGCAACTCAAGGCCGACACCGATGTGTTCACCACCTTCGAGGGCGACAACACCGTCCTGCTGCAGTTGGTGGCGAAGACGCTGCTCTCGGACTACGCCCGGCGCGTCGGGAAGCTCGACCTGGCGGGCAAGGCGCGGTTCGCGGCCGATCTCGTGGCCGGTTCCGTGGCCGAGCGCACGGGCCTGCGAGCCGTGCTGCGGCGCGGTGACGTGCGCGATCGCTCCTACCAGCGGTGGCTGCTCGTCGAACGCGAGGAGCACCTCCTCGCCGCAGCCGCGCGGCGCATGCGCCGGGCGCTGGCACCGGGAGCCGACCAGTTCGCCGTCTTCAACGGCGCCCAGGACCACCTGCTCGTGGCCGCACGGGCGCACGTCGACCGGATCGTGTTCGACGCCTTCGCCGCCGCCGTCGACCGGCTGGACAGCCCGGACGTACGCGGCCTGCTCGACCACGTGCGCGGGCTGCACGCCCTCTCGGTGATCGAGACCGATCGCGCCTTCTTCGTCGAACACGGGTACCTCACGCCGGGCCGCGCCAAGGCGGCCACCCAGGCCGTCAACGCGCTGTGCGGAACGCTGCGTCCGCACGCCAGGACGCTGGTCGACGCCTTCGGCATCCCGGAGGCATGGCTCGACTGTCCGCTGCTCGACGGCGCGCAGGACCCCGAGGCCCCGGCAACGGACCCGGCCCCGTCCCACGAGAAGCCCACGGACCTGGCAGCGGTCGGCTGACGCCGAACGACCGGCACGGTGGTCGGACAGGTCGGAACGAACGCGCCGCTCGCCCAACGGAGCCACGTGAATATCAGGACAAGAACTGACCGCTGAGGTGGACATGCTCGCCGGGTGACCGAGACGAATCAGCCCCTCGCCGATCTCCACGCCCTGTTCGGGTACCGCGACGCCCCGGCCGCCATCAGGTGGCTTCGGCGGGCGTTCGGGTTCGAGACCACCATGTCGTTCCCGGACGAGAAGGGCGGCATCGCCCACTCCGAGCTGCGGCTCGGCGACGCCGTGGTCGTGGTGTTCAGCGACCACGACGGCTACGAGCGCCCACCGCGCAAGGGCCCCACCATGGGCTACGGGGTCTATCTCAGCGTCCCCGCACCCGCCGACGTCGACGCGCTCTACAGCCGCGCCATCGACACCGGCGCGACCACGATCTGGAAGCCCGAGACCACGGAGTGGGGCAACTACCGATTCCGGGTCGTCGACCCCGAGGGTTTCGAGTGGTCGTTCGGCGTGCACCGGCCGGGTGAGCCCCAGGAGGAGTGGACGGAGGACGAGCTGCCGGCGACCTGACGCGCGGAAGAACCGGGCGCCGCCCCGGCCTGCGTGCCCCAACTGAACGAACGGCACTCTGATCCAGCCCTATCGGACCGCCGCGCCACTCATCCAGCCGATGAGGCGCGGCCCGCGGGGCGCGCGCGGTGCCCCATTTGAACGAGCGGCGCGTTGGTGCAGTTCTATCGGACGGCCGCGCCGCTCGTCCGGCCCGACGAGGCGGCGCCACGGGGTGTGTGAAGGGCCTTAGCTGAACGAACGGCACGTCGGTCGAGACCTATCGGACCACCGCGCCGCTCGTCCGCACCGGCGGTCCGCGCCCGAAGCGCGTGTGCAACACCAGCTCAACGAACAGCACGTCGGTCCGGTCCTACGGGCCACCGCGCCGCTCATCCAGCCCCACGCTGCGCACCCCGGGGCGCGTGCAGCCCCCCAACTGAACGAACGGCACGTT
>DASYES010000724.1:0-6068 GCA_036498885.1 Pseudonocardia sp. | reverse complement strand
CGCCGCCCCGATCCGGGCGCTGTGGCGGCTGTACCACCTCGCGTGGTGGCCGCAGCGGGTGCTGCTCAACCGGGCCGACGCGGTGGTCACGGTGTCCGCGGCCACCGCCGCACAGGTCGCTGCGCACCGCCTCACCCGACGACCGGTGACCGTCGTCCCGAACGCACCCGACCCCGCCCCCGAGCTCCCCCGGGCGCCGCGCACCGGCGCGCTCGTCTACATGGGCTCGTTCATGCCCTACAAGGACGTCGGCACGCTCGCGAGCGCGATGCCGGCACTGCCCGACCACGAGCTGCACCTGATGAGCCGGATCACCCCTGACGAGCGGGCTCGGCTCACCGCGCTGGCGCCGGGCGGCCGTCTGGTGTTCCACGACGGTGCGAGCGACGAGACCTATCGCGAGCTGCTCCGCAGGGCCACGGCGCTGGTGTCGGCGTCGCGGGACGAAGGGTTCGGCATCCCGCTGGTGGAGGCGATGGCGCTGGGCACGCCCCTCGTGGTCACCGACATCCCGGTGTTCCGGGAGGTCGGCGGCGACGCCGCGGCCTACGTCGCCCCTGGCGATGTGGCCGGGTTCGTCCGTGCCGTCCGCGAGCTCGACGAGCCCGAGGTCTGGGCGCAGCGCTCAGCGGCTGCGCGGGCGCAGGGCAGCCGCTTCAGCTGGGAGAACTCGGCACGGGTGCTGCTCGCCCTGCTGGAACGCGTCGCGGCCGCCCGCGCCCGCTGAGCCCGCGGCTCAGGCCGCCTGCCCGACCTGCAGCCCGTCGCGCTCCAGCAGGTGCTCGTAGATCCCCTCGAACCGGTTCAGCGTGGCGGCGATGGCGTGCTCGGCCACGATCTCCCGGCTGGCCGCACCCATCCGGCGCCGCTGCGCGGGGTCGACGAGCAGCGCCGCGAGGCGTGTGGTGAGCTCCGGGACGTCGCCGGGCGTGTAGAGCCAGCCGTTGCGGCCGGGGCGGACCAGGTGCGGCAGCGCCATCGCGTCGGCCGCGATCACCGGGAGGCCTGCCGCCATCGACTCCAGAGTGACGAGGCTCTGCAGCTCGGCCACCCCCGGCATGCAGAACACGGCCGCACGGGCGTAGGCGTCGAGCAACTCCTCCTCGGAGACGAAGCCGCGGAACCGGACCCGCCCGGCGATGCCGAGACCCTGGGCCAGCGCCGTCCACTCCTCGCGCCGCGCGCCGTCGCCGACGATCTCCAGCTGCGCCGGCAGGTCCGCCGGCAGGGCGGCGAACGCCTCGATCAGCTCGTCGACCCGCTTCTCCTGGTCCAGCCGCCCCACGAACAGCACGGTGGGGACGGCGCCGGGGATGCGCTGGACGGGGCGGTAGCGCTCGGCGTCGATCCCGCAGGACACCGGGATCGCGTCGACGAGCCCGGCGTGGCGCACGAGCAGTTCCACCGCGCGCGGCGTGGGCGCGGTGACCACGTTGGCCCGGCCGAAGACGTTGCCGAGGTCCTTCCACGCAACCGTGGTGAACGCCCGACGCAGCCCGCGCGGGATCGGCGAGTACGCGACGAGGTTCTCGGGCATGAGATGGTTCGTCGCCACGAGCGGGCGTCCGCTGCGGTGCGCCGCCTTCACGATGCCGCGGCCGACCACCATGTGCGCCTGGGTGTGGACGACGTCCGGGTTGATCTCGTCCATGAGTTCGGCGGTGTCCGGCCCGGCCTCCCATGGCATGCAGACCTGGAAGCCGGCGTGCATGAAGTAGCGGTGGGAGCGGACCCCGTGGACCGTCACACCGTCGCGGGATTCGCGCATGCGCGAGCCGGTGGGTGACGGGGCGACGACGTGAACGTCGTGACCACGCCCGGCCAGACCGGTGGCGAGCCGCTCGGCGAAGCGCGCGGCGCCGTTCACGTCGGGTGGGTAGGTCTCGGCGCCGATCAGGATCCGCATCGGTTTCTCGGGCGGAGGCATCACGGGACGTCCTCTCGGGTGTGTGCAGCTGTGCGGGTGGAACCGGTGCTGGGGATCACCGGCCGTGCGGGGACTGCGCCGACCGCGCGTAGGCGGCCGGAGTCTGGGAGCGCTCGGGCGAGGGGGCGGCGGGGACGGCGCGGGCGGCGCGGGCCGTCACGGCGTCGGGGTGGTGGCGGGCAAGCGCGACGACACCGGCGGTGGCGATGACGGCGGCGGTGACGAGCAGCAGCCACGTCTCGGCGGGCGTTGCGGAACCCTCACCGAGCAGGACCGCTCCGAGGAGCACGGCCACGATCGGGTCGACCACCGTGAGGCACGCGATCACCACTTCGGGCGGCCCCGAGGCGAAGGCCTGCTGTACGAGCCAGCCGCCCACCAGCACGGACGCCCCGACTCCGGCGACGGCGGCAACGACGGGCGGGTCCAATACCCCGATGTGGCCGGACGCGACCGACTGGGACACGGCCCGTACCAGCGCCGAGACCAGGCCGAACGCCACGGCTCCCGCCATCGCGCAGGCCACGCACCGCACCCAGCCGGAGCGGGCGAGGCCGACACCGGCCAGCACCAGGACGATCAGGGCGACGACGAGGCTCGCGATGAGGGTGGACTGGTCGGGCGGGGGTGAGCTGACCGCGGTGCTCGCGGCCGTTGCGACGAACACGCCCACACCGCCGACGCTGAGCAGCACGCCGAGGAACACTCCGCCCGCCGGCACACGGCCCCGCTGCACGGCGGTGAGCAGCACGGCGATCGGGACGGCCAGCACGCCGATCGGCTGGACGACCGACAGCGGCGCCAGTACCAGTGCCCCGGCGTGGAGTGCGGATCCGGCCGCGGCCACGCCCAGGCCCAGTAGCCAGCCCGGCTGCCTGGTCACCGCGAGCAGCCCGCGCAACGACAGCGCCCCGGTGCCCGCATCGCCGTCGCCGAGCGGACCGGACTCCGTGGAGACCGCGTGGTGCTGCAGGACGGCGGCACACGCGAAGCAGACGGCACCGAGCACGGCAAGCGCGATCGCGATGCCGGTGAGGATGTCGATCACGCCGCACCCCTGAGCTCGACGCCGGATGGAAGGGCCGCCGGGCCCGGAGCGTGGTCGACCGCCAGCCGGGTCGCCCGGGCGGTAACCACAAGTACCAGCATCACTACCGCGTAGAGAACACGTTGAACCCCTCCGAACAGGGGAAATCCGGGTGAACCGCCGATAACGATCGGTAGCAGGCTGAGCAGGAAGAGGGCGCAGAGTACCGCGGCCACGCCTGAGCACCAGGCCACAGCGGGCGCGGCAGCACGCCACGCCGGTGCGGACCGCGCCCGGCGGGCCACCATCCAGCCGGCCACCGGCACCATCACGAGCACCCAGCCGCCTGCCGCGCGGTGCACGGTGGAGACCAGGCCCGCAGTGGTCCGGGGATCGTGGGTGGGGAAGACCCCGACGAGCACCAGCGCCACGGCCACGCTCACCAGCAGCCCGGCCGGTGGTCCGGCATCGGGCAGGGCGCCCCGGCGCAGGCCGCGCGAGAGAACGAAGCTCGCCGTGGCGAGGGCGATCCCGGCCAGCCCGAGCAGCGTGTAGCCGCCCGGGAGGAAGACGTAGTCGCTGATGGTGCGGGTGAGCGGGTCGAGCGTCCCACTCCCCATGACGTGCAGAAGTGCGAGCGACAGGAGCGCGAAGGCCACGCCCCCGGCGACAACCGTCTCACCTGCCCACATGCTCTTGCGGGGTTTCCGCCCGGCCCCCCCGATCCTGGTCACGCGCTCACCGTGCCAGTCCCACGCTGAGACGAACATCAGGATCTCCACCCAGTTCGCCCTGGGGTATTCCCCCATTCGCCGGTTCGGGGGAACCGGTCAGGCCGGCGGGACGGGCCCGTCGTCGGGGGGCGGGTCCACGCGTTCCGTCTGCTCGGGCAGCAGCGGTGCGAGCGCGAGCTCACGGATCGTGGCGTCGGGTGGGGCTGCCTCGACGGCGCGCACGCCGGACCGCGCGGCCACCGTCTGCAGCCCGGCGCCGTCGGACCGGACCACGAGCGCGAGTACGCAGCGGCACCCCGGGTCGGCGAGGGCCGCCGCCTCGGCAGCGGCCACGTCGCGCGGGCGGCCGGAGAGCCGGCCTGCGTCTGCGGCGGCTTGCATCTGCGCCCGTTGCCGCGCGGTGTCCAGTGCGGTCGCCTGCGGCACGCCCGACTCCAGCGGTTCGAACCGCAGCGCGGTCTGCACCCTCGTCAAGGGCACGCGCAGGACGGCCTCGTCGATCTCGGAACCACCGACGGCCGCGAGCGCCGCAGGCGCGGTGAGCTCGTCGCCGAACTGCACCAGAGCGAGCGTCCGGACCCCCGGCGGCGGGAGCTGCGCGGGAAGATCGGCGAGGTAGGCGCTGACGTCGTCGCCCGGCTCGGGGCCCAGCCGCACGGAGCCCACGTCCGTGGGCGGCGCATCGGACGGCGCGAACCTTGTGGCGCTGTACCAGGCGACGAGCGCGGCCACGACGACGCAGGCCGCGAGCACCGCGAGGCGTCGGCGCGCCGTCATCACCGGCATCAGTCGGCGAGCAGGTCCAGCGCTCTGGCCAGGTCCGCCGGGTAGGGGCTCGTGAACTCCACCCATCGCCCGTCGGCGGGGTGCTCGAAGCCGAGCGAACGGGCGTGGAGCCACTGCCGTTCCAGGCCGAGGCGCCTGGCCAGCGTGGGATCGGCGCCGTAGGTGAGGTCGCCGACGCACGGGTGGCGCAGGGCCGAGAGGTGCACCCGGATCTGGTGGGTGCGTCCGGTCTCGAGCCGGATGTCCAGCAGCGATGCGGCGCGGAACGCCTCGATCGTGTCGTAGTGGGTGACGCTCGGCTTGCCGCCCGCCACCACAGCGAAGCGGTAGTCGTGCTTCGGGTGCCGGTCGATCGGGGCATCGATCGTGCCGCTGGACGGGTCGGGATGGCCCTGGACGACGGCGTGGTAGCGCTTGTCGACCGTGCGCTCCTTGAACGCCCGCTTCAGCACCGTGTAGGCGTGCTCGGACGTGGCCACCACCATCACACCGGTGGTGCCGACGTCGAGCCGGTGGACGATGCCCTGTCGCTCGGCCGCACCGGAGGTGGACACCCGGTATCCGAGCGCGGCCAGGCCACCGATGACGGTGGGCCCGGTCCAGCCGGGGCTCGGGTGGGCGGCCACTCCGACCGGCTTGTCGACGACGATGATGTCGTCGTCGGCGTGCAGCACGGTGAGCCCGGCGACCACGTCTTCCGGCCCGGCGATCGTGGCGGGCGCCTCGGGTTCGGGCAGCTCGACCTCGAGCCACGAGCCTGCTATCAGGCGGTCGGACTTGCCGGCGGCACGGCCGTCCACGGCGACGCGACCGCCCTCCGCGAGGGTGGCCGCCACGGTGCGGGACAGGCCCAGGAGCCGCGAGAGACCGGCGTCGACGCGCATGCCGTCGAGACCGTCGGGAACGGGGAGCTGGCGGGTGTCAGGCACTGTCGGCCCCCTCCTCGGCGTCGCCGCGTGCGGAGGTGCGCCGCCCGTCGAGCTCCCGGCCGAGCAGGGCCAGCAGCACGAGCAACACGCCGCCCGTGACGATCGAGGAGTCGGCCATGTTGAACACCGGCCACACCCGCCCGTCGGGAGCGAAGAGCGAGACGATGTCCACGACGTGGCCCTGCAGCGGGCCCGGCGCGCGGAAGATGCGGTCGGTCAGGTTGCCCAGCGCACCGCCGAGCACGAGGCCAAGCGCGATCGCCCAGCCGATGGAGCGCAGCCGGCGGGCCACCCGGATGATCACCACCACCACGGCGATGGCCACGATCGTCAGCACCCACGTGTAGCCGGTGGCCAGGGAGAACGCTGCGCCCGGGTTGCGCACGAGCTGCAGGTAGACAAGACCGCCCAACAGCTCGAGCGGGGCACGGTTCTCGAGCTGTGCGACAGCCACCGTCTTGGTGATGATGTCGGCGGCGAGCACCAGCACTGCGATCACGGCGAGCAACACGACCTTGGGGCCGGCAGCCGTGACGGCCGCGCTCGGGGTCGACGGTTCGCTCGCACGCTCGCTCACACGTCCCATCATCCCCTACCGCGCTCGCGCTCCCTCCCGCCGTGCCAGCGTGCGAGCCTGCCCCGCTGGTCGACGGCCCGGATGCGCT
>DASYES010000723.1:0-4486 GCA_036498885.1 Pseudonocardia sp. | reverse complement strand
GGCATCGGGTTCCTGGTGATGGGCGCGTTCGTGACGGTCTACAACTACCTGGGGTTCCGGCTGCTCGCGGCGCCGTTCGACCTGCCGGCCCAGCTCGTGGGCCTGATCTTCCTCGGCTACATCGCTGGCACGTGGGCTTCGACGACGGCCGGACGCCTCGGCGACCGGATCGGGCGTCGTAAGGTGATGTGGGGCGCGACGCTCGTCGGGGTGCTCGGCGCCTGGGTGACCGTGCCGGAAAACCTGATCGCCGTGCTGGCCGGACTCCTGCTCGTCACCATCGGATTCTTCGGCGCCCACTCGCTGGCGAGCAGTTGGGTCGGCAGGCGCGCGACGCTCCTGCGGGGAGGATCTCCCGGCGTGGCGTCCTCGCTGTACCTGTGCGCCTACTACCTGGGCAGCAGCATCGGCGGAGCCGTCGGGGGCATCGCGTATGACGACGCGGGCTGGTCCGGGGTGGCGGTCTACGTCAGCGGGCTGCTGGTGGTGGCGCTGGGGCTGGCACTGTGGCTGCGCCGGCTCCCGTCCCCGCGGGCCGTCGCCCCGGATCCGGGGGGGATCCGGGGTGCGGCCGGCGACGCGGTTACCGGCTGATCGAGTCGAGGAAGCCGAGCAGCGCGCGGTTGACCCGGTCGGGCTCCTCCTGCTGCACCCAGTGGCCGGCACCGTCGATGATGACGCTGCCGCGGTGGTCGGCCAGCCATTCGTCCTGCTGGGCGGGCGGCCTCATCACCAGCACCGGGTCGAGCGCACCACTGATGAAGAAGCTGGGCGCCGCGACGCGCGCGCCCGCGAGCTGCGGGGTGACCTCCCAGTTGCGGTCGAAGTTGCGGTACCAGTTCAGGCCGCCGGTGAAGCCCGTGCGACGGAACTCCTGCACGTAGTGCTCCAGCTCCGCAGGCCGCAGCCAGCCCGGCAGCTCCTGCGGTTCCGGCAAGCGGTCGAGGAAGCCGCGGCCGTCGTCGTCGTTGCGCAGGATCCCATCGGCTTCCTGGTCGGTGCGCAGTCCCGCGAGCAGCCGCCGCATCGTCAGTGCGGGATCGGCGCCGAGCTCCGTGTCGGCGACGCCGGGCTCCTGGAAGTAGAGGATGTAGAAGAAGGATTCGCCGAATGCGGCCCGCCAGAGCTCCGTGGGCGGCCGCTGCGCTCGCGGCACGAACGGCACGCTCATCCCGCACACCCCTGCAACGCGGTCGGGGTGCAGCAGCGCGGTCTGCCAGACGACCATCGAGCCCCAGTCGTGGCCCACGAACACGGCCTTCTCCTCGCCGAGCTCGTCGAGCAGGGCGATGAGATCACCGCTGAGATGCAGGATGTCGTACTGGTCGACGCCCTCCGGGGCCGACGTCCGTCCGTATCCCCGCTGGTCGGGGGCGATCGCCCGGTAGCCGGCCGAGGCGATCGCGGGGATCTGGTGGCGCCAGGAGTAGGCGAGCTCCGGGAACCCGTGGGAGAAGATCACCGGCATCCCGGTGCCTACCTCGACGACGTGCATCTCGATGCCGTTGACGGCGACGGTGCGCTCGGGCATGGCGCGGACTCCTTGCTGAGCATCGTGGCAACGGGCGCTGCCGGATCAAGGGTTGATATGCGGTGCCGCCACACGATCAGATCATGCGAGCAGCGCGGCTCCTCGCCGCGCTCGGCAGATCAGCGATGATTGCGATCACCAGGAGGCCGGGTTGACCCCCGCAGCACGCGCACTAGCCGGAGCCCTCGAGCCTGTGACCGGACAGGTGTACTTCGCCCCCGAGTGTCACGAGGCCTACGTGGCGCTCGGGTTCGGCGGCAGCCCCGCGACGAACAGCGGCGTTGCCGCACCCGACGGGCCCGCGTACTTCTGCAGCCGCGGATCGCTGCTGGGCCAGGTGCCGGGCGAGGTGGTGGCCGCGGCGTTCGGGGTGTTCAACCCGGAGGTCGTGGTCAAGGCCGTGGGATACGGATGGACGCTCACCGACTCGACCACGATCTCCGATGCACGCACGCGCGGTGCCACGGCACAGCTCGTCCGGATCCTGGGAGAGCGCCCCGATCGCATCGACCAGGCGCGGCCCCTGCTCGAGCGGGCCGTCGAGCCGCTGCGTCCCGAGGGCAGGCCGCTGTTCAGTGGGCTCCGGTCGATGGGTCTGCCGGGTGATCCCGTCGGCGACGTCTGGCGCCTCGGCGACATGCTGCGCGAATACCGCGGCGACGCGCACATCGCGTCCTGGACGGCGGCAGGCTTCGACGCCACGGAGATCGGCCTGCTCAGCGAGGCCTACTGGGGGCTGCCGATGCGCACCTACGTCCGTTCGCGAGCGTGGAGCGACGAGCAACTCGACGCAGCGTATGAGCGCCTGGTGAGTCGCGGGCTCGTGGCCGACGGGGCGCTGACCGAGGACGGCCGCGCCCAGCGCGAGGCGGTCGAGGAGGCCACCGACAGGCAGTGCCGCCCGATCGTCGACGCCCTCGGTGACGATCTCCCGACGCTCGTGGAGATTCTCCGGCCCTGGGGCAAGGCGGTCCGCGACGCCTACGGCTACCCGGGCAGGGGCATGCACGACATGGCGGACGCCGTCAGCCGCTGACGCCCGTCTCCCGCGACATCGGGCCGGGCTCCCCACCCCCCGGCTGGGGAGCCCGGCCATCCGCAGGATCGGCCCCGTCGGCGCTGAGCTGGGCCGAGTAGTTCTCGCGCAGCACGAACTTCTGGATCTTGCCGGAGGTCGTCTGCGGGAAGCTCTCCAGGAACCGCCACACCCGCGGCGTCTTGTACCGGGCGAGGTGTCGCCTGCTGAAGTCGACCAGTTCGTCGACGCTCGGGCAGGTGCCCGGGACGGGCCGGATGAAGGCAGCCACCAGCTCGCCCATCTCCGGGTCAGGGAGCCCGACCACCGAGACGTCGGCGACGAGCGGATGGGTGAAGAGGAGGTCCTCGATCTCGCGGGGATAGATGTTCTCCCCTCCGCGGATGATCATGTCTCGCAACCGGCCCTCGATGCGGAGGTACCCTCCGTCGTCCATGCTCCCGAGATCGCCGGTGTGCAGCCAGCCGTCGGAGTCCACGGCGGCGGCGGTGGCCTCCGGGGCGTCGAAGTAGCCCTTCATCACGCCGTAGCCGCGGGCGCACACCTCACCCACCTCGCCGAGGGGCATCGTGGCCGCGCTCCCCGGCTCGCTGATGCGCACTTCACAGTGCGGAAGTGGGCGCCCGACGGTGGTGATCCAGTTCGGGTTCGGGTCGTCGGGCAGGGTGTGGGTGATGTAGGGCGAGGCCTCGGTCTGGCCGAACCCGATCGTGACCATGAGGCTCAGCTCGCGCTGCGCCCGCCGCACCAGTTCCGGCGGGACCGGGGCACCCCCGAGCGTCGCCAGGCGCCAGCTCGACACGTTCCGTGGCCGTGCCGACTGCTCGTCGAGCATGCGGATCAGCATCGTCGGCACGCTCAGTGTGACCGTGCCGCGCTCGGACTCGACGGCATCCAGCATCACCGAGGCGTCGAACGCGGGTGGCAGCACGTGGGTGCCGCCGGTCTGCAACGCCCCGAGCGTGGCGAGCCCGCAGCCGGCGGTGTGGAACATGGGCATCGGGTTGACCCAGACGTCATCGGGCCCTGTGCCGTTCACCATCGCGTAGTAGCGGGCGACGTTGACCAGGCCGCGGTGGGTGAGCTCAGCCCCCTTCGGGGTGCCCGTGGTGCCGGAGGTGTACTGGATCTGGGCGGTGTCGCCGGGCTCCACGGACGGTAGCTCCCGGGACGGGTCGCCCGAGGCCAGGAAGCCGTCCCAGCCGGAGAGGGCGATGACGTCGCGCAGCGCGGGAAGCCGGGGACGCGCCTCGTCGACGACCGGCACGAGGTCGCGCCCGCGGTAGGTGTCCTGGACGATCGCTCCGCTGCAGCGGGACTGGCCGAGCACGTGCGTCAGCTCACCCACCTGGTACGCCGGGTTGACCGTCACGAGGGTGAGGCCGGCGTAGGCGGCCCCCATCTCCAGGAGCACCCACTCCGGGAGGTTCGCGGCCCATACGGCGACGTGCTCGCCCGGCCGGAAGCGCTCCAACATCGCCCGCGCCACGCGCAGCGCGTCGAGGCGGAGCTCGTCGAAGGTCCACCGGCGCTGCGCGCTACCCGACCCGAACTCCACCAGTGCCGTCCGCGATCCCCAGGCCGCGGCCGCGAGATCCAGTGCGCCGCCGACGGTCAGCTCCCGGAGCGGATCGTCAACGGCGCCCTGCGCGGAGGACAGCCCCGACGACAACCCGTTCCCGCCCATGTCGGTTCCCCCTTCCACAGCGCGTTGGCGCTCACCGCCGTTCATCGGGACGGCCGCCGGCCTCCCGCTATAACAAACGTTATAGCACGCGCTTGGCCGAGAGTAGGAGCGGACATATGCACAAAAAACGTGTCAAATCACGCGTACTCAGGCAGATCTGCGAATTGCACACAAGGAAAACCGAGGCTCGGGGGATACCGAACTGCCGCGAGTCGCCCGGTTTTCGCCCGCG
>DASYES010000722.1:0-4151 GCA_036498885.1 Pseudonocardia sp. | reverse complement strand
TCGACGCGGCCCGGGACTGCACGGACCGGCTGGTGCTCGTCGAAGCGGTTCTGGACCCCTCCGACGCCCCCGAGCTGCTCGTCGAGCTCGGACGCGGGGCCGCGCGCGCGAACGGTGCGCCACCCGCACCGGTCGAACCGGCCGGGCAGAGCACGGGTGATCCGTCCCGCTGACGGCTGCGCGTCGGGCAGGAAACGGATCTTGCGCGACCACGACGCGGGGGGTGACAGACATCCCAGCTTGAGACGGTCCACGCTGGAAAAGTCGTTGTAGCGTGCTAACTATCCGCGATTTTTCTTGGGGTGGGCATGCCCGAACTTGACCGGCGCCACAAGATGGCGATCCTGGTGATCTGCTGCATGGGGCTGTTCATCGTCGGGCTGGACAACACGATCGTCAACCTGGCCTTACCCTCGATCGGCCACGAGCTGCGGGCCTCCGTGTCGAGCCTGCAATGGGTGATCGACGCCTACACGGTGGTGCTCGCGAGCCTGCTGATGCTGGCCGGCTCGACGGGCGACCGGATCGGGCGCAAGCGCGTCTTCCAGACGGGCCTGATCCTGTTCGCTCTCGGGTCACTGCTGTGCAGCATCGCCCCCGGCATCGGGCTGCTGATCGTGTTCCGGATGATGCAGGCCGTGGGCGGGTCGATGCTGAACCCCGTCGCGATGTCGATCATCAGCAACACGTTCACCGAACGCCGGGAGCGCGCCAAGGCCATCGGGGTCTGGGGCTCTGTCGTCGGGCTGAGCTGGGCGCTCGGCCCGTTGCTCGGCGGTGTGCTGGTGGACAGCATCGGATGGCGGTCGGTGTTCTGGATCAACGTGCCGATCGGGGTGGCCGCGGTGCTGCTCGTGGCGCGCTTCGTGCCGGAGTCGCGGGCGGCCAAGCCGCGGCCCCTCGACCCGATCGGGCAGCTGCTGGTGATCGCGCTGCTCGCCACGCTGACCTACGCGATCATCGAGGCACCCGGGCTCGGCGTCACCTCGCCATGGATCATCGGCTGCGTCGTCGTGGCGGTCGCTTCCGCCGTCGCGTTCGTCCGGTACGAGCAGCACACGGCGACGCCTCTGCTCGACATGCGGTTCTTCGCGAGCGCCCCGTTCAGCGGCGCCACGCTCATCGCCGTGGGCTCGTTCGCCGTCATGGCGGGGTTCCTCTTCCTGAACGCGCTCTACCTGCAGGAGGTGCGCGGTCTCTCGCCTCTGCACGCCGGCCTGCTCACGTTGCCGATGGCGTTCATGACGGCAGTGCTCGCGCCGGTGTCGGGGCGCATCGTGGGAACCCACGGTCCACGGATCCCGCTGGCGGTGGGTGGTCTGGCGATCGCGGCGGGATCGTTCATGCTCTCGCTGATCAGTGCGCAGTCCTCGGTTCCGGAAGTGGTGGCCGCCTACACCGTGTTCGGGATCGGGTTCGGGTTCATCAACGCCCCGATCACCAACGCGGCCGTGTCCGGGATGCCCGACTCGCGGGCGGGAGTCGCGGCGGCGGTGGCCTCCACGAGCCGGCAGGTCGGAGCGACGCTCGGTGTGGCCGTGCTCGGCTCGGTGGTGACCGCGCGGATCGTCGGGCCGGTGTCCACGGGCTTCGTCTCCGCGGCACATCTCGGCTGGTTGATCATGACCGGCACCGGCGTGGCGTTGTTCGTCATCGGGCTCGTGACCACGGGCAGGTGGGCCCTGCGCACCGCTCAGGTGTTCGACGAGGAGATGTCCCGCGACGTGCCGGCGGCCCCAGGAGCCGTGGCCGTCCGAACGAGGTAGCCGGTCGCCCGCGGCACTGTTGTGCTGTGGGTGGTGGCGACTCGCCCGCGGGAACCGGGCGACTCGCGCCACCCCCGCGAGTCGCCCGTTATCCGGGTGCGAGTCGCACTCATGTGCCGGGTTCAGCGGGCCGGCAGCGCGGATTCCCACCGGACCTGCGCGGCTGGCGGCGGAACGCTAGAACGAGGTGAGGACCGGGTCGCGCGTGGGCTCCGGGGCGGGCAGCAGGACCCGGTCGCTGTGCGTGTAGACGTTCATCGAACCGTTGCGGATGAAGCCGACCACCGTCAGTCCGCACTCCTCCGCCAGCTCGATCGCGAGGGACGAAGGGGCCGAAACGGCCGCGATGACCGGCACGCCGGCCATGACGGCCTTCTGGGCCAGCTCGAACGACGTACGCCCGGAGACGGCGAGCACGAGGCCACTCGCCGGAACCCGGCCCTGCAGCAGTGCCCACCCGAGCACCTTGTCCACGGCGTTGTGCCGACCGACGTCCTCGCGCACGACGAGGAGCTCACCGGTGGCGCTGAACAGCCCCGCCGCGTGCAGCCCGCCGGTGCGGTCGAACACCTGCTGGCGGCGGCGCAGCGCGTCGGGCAGGTCGGCGAGCACCTCAGCGGCCACTCGTGTCTCGTCGGTGTCGGGGGAGTAGCGCGAGCGCAGGCGCACGGCGTCGAGCGATGCCTTGCCGCACACGCCGCACGAGGACGTGGTGTAGAAGTTGCGCTCCACGCTGGGGTCCGGGGCGGGCACGCCTGGCGCGAGGCCGACGTCGAGAACGTTGTAGGTGTTGCGGCCCTCGTCGTCGACGGAGTCGCAGTAGCGCGCGTCGCGGATGTCCGCGGCGCTCCCGATCACGCCCTCCGTGAGCAGGAATCCGTGGGCGAGATCGACGTCGTGGCCAGGCGTCCGCATCGTGACCGCCAGAGCGCGGCCGCCGACCCGTAGCTCCAACGGCTCCTCGACGGCGATGGAGTCCGGCCGTCGCACGGCCCCGTTCGCGGTCACGCGAAGTACCGGACGACGAGCGATCAGACGCCCCATGGGCGAGCTCCCGGGTCGAGAGGAAGGAGGCGCACGGCGATTGCCGCGGCCGGTCCGGGGTCGATCACGGCGAGCGCGTCGGCGACCGCGGCCCCGCGCAGCATCGCCGACCCGCCGTGCCCGACGGAAACGGCGCCCTGCGGGCCGACGAGCACCGGGACCAGCCGGGTGCTCATCGCATGGCGGGGGAGACCGCCCGGGACGGGCGCTGCCACGAGCGCTGGCAGCGGCTCCCCGCGCACCCCGGTGATGGCCGGGAGCGCGAGGGTGAGGAACGCGACGAGCGCGGCGAACGGGTTGCCGGGCAAACCCACGACCAGGCGGCCGTCGGGCAGCTGGGCGAGTGCCTGCGGATGGCCGGGCCGGCACGACACGCCGTCGACGAGGAGTTCGGCGTCGAGCGCGGCGAGCGCTGGACGCAGGTGGTCGGCCGGACCCGCGGACGAGGACCCGGAGACGAGCACGACATCGGCGTCGGCATTTGCCAGCGCTTCGAGAAGCAGAGCGCGGGAGTCGGGCAGCCCGACGTCGGGCGCCGCGTCGGCGCCGGCCCGTGCCAGCAGACCGGGCAGCATCGGGCCGATGGCGTCGCGGACCCGGCCCGGCCCCGGTGCGCCCTCGGTGACCAGCTCGTTGCCCGTGACGATCGTTGCGACGCGCGGGCGTGGCCGGACCGGCAGGCGGTCCAGGCCCAGCGTGGCGACGAGCCCGAGCACGGCGGGGCGCACGATCGTCCCGGCCGGCAGCAGCTCCTCGCCGGCCGAGCACTCCTCACCTGCGCGTCGCACGTGTGCGCCCGACCTGAGCGCGCCGGCGAGCAGGTGCCCGTTGCGGACGGCGTCCTCGTCGGGCAGCACCGCAGTGGTGCCCGCCGGGACGGCGCTGCCGGTGACCACGGCGCACGCCTCGCCGTCGCGCAGGGGCACGGACGGGACGCCGGCCGCATCGATCCGGCCCACGATCGTCCATGGGGCCGAGCCGCACACGGCGTAGCCGTCCATCGCCGAGCGGTCCACCGGCGGCACGTTCGCCGGCGCCACCACGGGGGCGGCGAGCACGGTGCCGACGGCGGCGGCGAGTGGAACGGACTGTGCGGGCAGGGGTTGTCCGGCAGCGTGAGCGCGCTCGCGGGCCGCGTCCCAGGCAAGGGACGTAGTCGGCGGCGCGAACGCGGTGCTCACGCGCTCGCGCGGCCGAGCAGCTCGGCCGCCCGGAGGGCCACCGGGTCGAGCCCCTCGCCACCCTCTGCAACGTGCTCCAGGAGAGCCTTCTTCATGCGCGGCTCCCAGAAGTCACCCAGGTGCACGGCCACTGCGGCGGCGGCCACCTCGGGCGGCTGGT
>DASYES010000721.1:0-7750 GCA_036498885.1 Pseudonocardia sp. | reverse complement strand
GAGAGCGACGCGAACGGCCGAGGTCACGTCGTCCGGGTTGCCGAGGGTGCGCGCCAGGAGGTTGCCGGTGCCTGCCGGGACGAGGCCCATCGCCACCCCGGTGCCGGCGAGCGCCTGCGCCACCGCCCGGACGGTGCCGTCGCCGCCGCAGGCGAGCACGACGTCGGCGCCGCGTTCGATGGCGATCCGGGCCTGGCCGGTGCCGGGATCCTCGACGGTGGTCTCCAGCCAGAGCGGTGGCGCCCAACCCAGGCTGGCGCAGACCGACTCGATCCGCCTACGGGTGCCGGGCTCGATGCGGATGGGGTTGGCCACGACGGCGGGCAACGGCCGGTCCTCCGGTTCCGCCGACAGCGACTCCGGATCAGCGGCCGCAGGGCTGCTCCGGATGACCACGGCCACCAGCAGCGCCAGCACCGGCAGGGCAGCCAGCACGAGGACCCACCAGTCGCCGGACACGACGGAACAATAATCGTCCGGGCGACAGGTGACGCCCTCAGGCCGCGACGAGGTCCTGGGGCTCGGCGCAGGGCAGGCCGAGGTCGTGAGCCACCTGGAGGCTGGTCAGGGCACCGTTGTGGGTCGACAGGCCGGCGGCGAGTGCGGAGTCGGCCGCGAGCGCGCCGGACCAGCCGAGGTTCGCCAGCCGCAGAACGTACGGCAGGGTGGCGTTGGTCAGCGCGTGGGTCGAGGTGCGCGGCACGGCGCCCGGCATGTTGGCCACGCAGTAGAACACCGAATCGTGCACGCGGTAGGTCGGGTCGTCGTGCGTGGTGGGCCGGGAGTCCTCGAAGCAGCCGCCCTGGTCGATGGCGATGTCGACGAGCACGGAGCCCGGCTTCATCCGGCGAACGAGATCGTTGCTCACCAGCCGCGGCGCACGGGCGCCCGGCACCAGCACGGCGCCGATCACGAGGTCGGCACCGAGGCAGGCCTTCTCCAGCTCGTGGGTGTTGGACACGATGGTCCGTACGCGGCCGGAGTACCGGTCGTCGAGCGTGCGGAGCTTGGTGATGTCGAGGTCAAGCACGGTGACGTCGGCACCGAGCCCGACGGCCATCGCCACCGCGTTCTGCCCGGCGACACCCGCGCCGATCACCACCACACTGCCCGGAGGCACACCCGGGACTCCGCCGAGCAGCACGCCGCGGCCGCCTGCGGCACGCATGAGGGCGTTCGCGCCGGCCTGCGGCGCGAGCCGACCGGCCACCTCGCTCATCGGGGCGAGCAGGGGCAGCGTGCCGTCGGGCAGCCGGACGGTCTCGTAGGCGATGGCCGTGGTGCCGGAGCGGAGCAGCGCCTCGGTGCACGACAGCGACGCAGCGAGGTGCAGGTAGGTGAAAAGAACCTGGCCACGACGCAGCCGGTGGTACTCCTGCTCGATCGGCTCCTTGACCTTGAGCAGGAGGTTCGCAGCGTCCCACACGTCGTCGGCGGTGGCGACGACGCGAGCGCCTGCCGCCTCGAAGTCGGCATCGCTGATCGAGCTGCCGAGCCCGGCGTTCCGCTCGACGAGCACGTGGTGCCCGGAGCGGGTGAGCTCGTGCGCCCCGGCGGGGGTCAGCGCGACGCGGTACTCGTGGTTCTTGACCTCGCGGGGCACACCGATACGCATCCCTACATAATGAAGATATCACTGATCAAGCGCAACGTACCTGAATAATATTCGGTACATTCATCGAATGTCATCGTCTTCTGCACGATCATCCGCTGAGCACCCCGTCCCGACGCAGGATGTTCGGCCGCTCGACGACACCGACCTGGCGATCCTGCGGGTGCTCGGCAGCGATGCCCGGGTCTCCAACAAGGATCTGGCCGAGCGGGTGGGCGTGGCCCAGTCCACCTGCCTGGCACGGGTGCGGGCGCTGCGGGAGAGCGGGGTGATCCGCGGCTACTACGCCGACATCGACCCACGGGCCCTCGGCCACGACCTCCAGGCGATGATCGCGATCCGGCTGCAGCCGCACGCCCGCGCCGCAATGGCCGAGCTGGTCACCGAGCTCAGCAGCCGCCACGAAGTACTCGACGTCTACTTCGTCGCCGGGGCGAACGACTTCCTCGTGCACGTCGCCACGGCGAGCACCGACGAGCTCCGCCGGTTCGTCGCCGACCACCTCAACCGCGATCCGGCGGTGGCCGGCACCGAAACCAGCCTGATCTTCGAGCACACCCGCGCGGCCGGCAGGCGGGCCGCGCCCGACCTGCCGGCGTGAACCCCTCAGGAGAGGAACGCGCGAAGCCCCTCGAGGAGCCGGTCGACGTCGTCGTCGTCGATGTACGGGGCGAGCCCGACCCGCAACGCACCGGTGTCGCCGAGCCCGAGCCGCCGCGACGCCTCCAGCGCGTAGAACGAGCTCGCAGGCGCGTTCACGCCGCGGCCCGCGAGAAATTCGTATGCCGCGGCCGGATCACGGTCGGCGAACCCCACCAGCAACGTCGGGGTGCGATGGGCCGCCCGGGAGTACACGGTGATCCCCGGGAGGGCCGCCAGGCCGTCCTCGATGCGCCCCCGCAGCCGGTCCTCGTGCCGGGCCATCGTGCCCATGGCCGCGACGAGCCGCTCCCGCCTGCCGACCGCCGGATCCGCAGGGCCGAGTGACGCGAGGAAGTCCACGGCCGCGGTGGTGCCGGCGAGCAGCTCGTAGGGCAGGGTGCCGAGCTCGAACCGCTCGGGCACGACGTCCGTGGACGGCAGGAGCTTCTGCGGGTGCAAGCCCTCGAGCAGCGCGGGTGCTGCGGCCAGCACGCCGCAGTGCGGACCGAGGAACTTGTACGGGGAGCAGGCATAGAAGTCCGCCCCCAACGCCTCGACGTGAACAGCGGCGTGTGCGGTGAAGTGCACACCGTCCACGTAGGCGAGGGCGCCCGCCTCATGCGCGAGGTCGGTGAGCGCCCGCACGGGCGGGCAGGTGCCGATCAGGTTGGATGCCGCGGTGACCGCCACCAGGCGCGTGCGCGGCGAGAGGACTGCGGCGAGGTGCTCCTCGGTGAGCTCACCCGTCTCCGGGTCGAAGTCGGCCCACCGGACGACAGCACCCACCGCCTCCGCAGCCTGGACCCACGGCCGGATGTTCGCGTCGTGGTCGAGCCTGGTCACCACGACCTCGTCGCCGGGGCGCCAGGTGGCGGCGAGGGTCCGGGCCATGTCGTAGGTCACCTGGGTCATGCTGCGGCCGAACACGACTCCCCGAGGGTCGGCGCCGAGAAGGTCGGCCATGGCCTGCCGCGCGCCGGTGACGATGTCATCGGCAGTGCGCTCGGCCGCCGTGACCCGGCCGCGGTTGGCGAGGGGAGAGACCAGCGTGCGCGTCACCGCATCGGCGACGACGTCGGGCACCTGCGACCCGCCGGGACCGTCGAAGTGGGCGTACCCGGCTTTCAGCGCAGGGAAGTGATCACGGACGGCGCGGACGTCGTAGGGCATGAGCGCACCCTGTCATGGTCAAGTGCCGACGGCGACCCGTTGTGTGATCCCACTCCGTCGGCGCTGCCGGGCGGCACCCGGCGTCACCAGGCGCCGGGTTCCTCGGCTCCGGGCGCACGGTGCCGCCCTTGGCGCAACCCGCGCTGGTAGGTGGCGAGGCGTTCGCGGACGCGGTCGGGAACCCGCTCGGTGACGGGGTTGGGGTCCTGGGCGCGCGGCGGTGGCACGAGCTGGTCGCCGGGGCGACGCCGCGGCAGCCCGCTCGACGTGGTGCCGGATGCCGTCTCCGGGCGCGCGGCGCGGGCGGCGGCCTCCCGCCACTCCCGGTCGCTCGGCGACTCCCAGTCCACCGGACCGGACCCGTTGACGGCGCCGCCGGGACCCTCGTCGGCCTGTTCGGCGTCGTCGCGGAACCACGCCGAGGCGATCGCCTCGAAGATCGGTGTGGAGTACCGGTCGTCCATCGACTCTTGCGGCAGGTCCAGCAGCGGGCCGAAGAGCTCGTCGACCGGGGGCGATGACGGGCGGGACGGGGGCGCGTACTCCGGCGCGGCCGGTTCGTCAGCGGGCGGCCCGGGGTAGGCGGTCCCGTTGACCGTCTGCTCGGACCCGTTGGTCGAGAAGACCGAGCCGTTCGCCGGGAGGCCCTGCCCGTTGCCCGGCTCGTACGAGCCGTACTGGGACGACTCGAACCGGGACGACTCGAACTGGGACGAGCCGTACTGCGACGAGCCGTTGCGCGGCGTGAACGGGTCGTCGTCACCGGACCCGAGCGCATCGTCGCTCCCGCGCACCGAGCCGTCGCCCAGCCCCAGCGGGTCGTCACCCAGCCCGAGGGGGTCGCTGCGCAGCCGGCGGGCGTCATCGCCCACTCCGAGCGGGTCGTTCCCCGGCCTCGGCCGTTCCGTCCCCGTCGCCAGCGGGTCGTTCTCCAGCCCCGGCGGGTCGTCCTCCGCTCCGAGCCGGTCGTTGCCCAGTCCCAGCGGGTCGTTCCCCGTTGCCAGGCGGTCGTTGGCAGGCCCGTTGCCCAGCCCCAGCGGGTCGGTCCCCGTTCCCGGCCGGTCGTTCCCCGGGCCCAGCCGGTCGCTTCTCGTTCCGCGTGGGTCGTTCCCCGGCCCCAGCCGGTCGTTGCCCAGCCCGTTGCCGTTTCTCGTCGGCAGGAAGGGGTCGGAGAGGACCGGGCGCGGCTCCTCGAGCGTGACGGCGGCGGGCGGGCAGTGCACGCTCGCGACCGGCCCCGGACCGCTGCGCGGAGGACCGGCCAGCGGGCGGCTCAGGCTGATGCCGTGACGCGACCGCCCGGCGATCTGCTCCGCGATGACCGCGACCCCGTCGCCGCTCATGTCGTCGAGGGCGAGGCGGGCTCCGCCGTCCACCGACACGTCGACGACGATTCCGCGCCCTTCCACACGGCTCGCCACGTCGAGGCGCGCCCCCGGATAGACGGAGGTGACGTCGTCGACGAGCTCGGACAGCACGTGCAGGAACTCGGTTGCCGCGGCGGGCGCCACCGTAGCGGCAGGAGCAGGGCGGACGTCGACACGGCCGGGCTCCTCGGCGGCCGCTGCGGCCTCGGCGAGGATGTCGGGCAGCCTCCGGGGCGCGCCACCGCGCGCACCCGGCTCGTGACCGCCGAGCACCAGCAGGCTCTCGGTGTCGCGCCGCATCCGGTGGCCGGACTCCGCCAGCTCCGCGAACCCCGGGGGCTCGGGATAGGACTGCTCCGCCCGCAGCCGCTCCAGCAGCCACAGGTGCCGGTCCAGGCGAGCCTGCAGGCGGCGGGCCACCCCGGCGGCAGCCTCGTCGCTCGACGGGGGCCGTGGCGTGTCGTCCCACCTATCGGCCCATACCGCAGACCCCTGGCGCCCGACGTTCACCGAGTCACCCCCGGAAGCGAACATCCTGTCGCCCACCAATCGGTCCTCTCGCACGGGTCGATCGCCCCTCGCTCCCCCCGAAGCCGCGAGTGGGTCTGTCACGGCGACGCAACGCAGAGTGGCATGTCCTAGCCCGCGGCACGTTACCGCGCCCCGCTCGACCCGGGCACAGGGTCGCCGAGAGTGCGCTCAGGACACGGCTGCATGCGGCGGACGGCCCCGCCGTTTTCGCCCATCCCGGAAGAGGGTGCGCGGTCGCCCGCCGCCGACGAACGGACGGTCCCGCCCGGACGAGCGGCGCAGTTCCTGCGATCAGGCGAAGTCGAGCTGCGACCGATGAATTTCCGGCGCACGAGCGGTCCCCTACTCCGTGCGACGCGAGGGCGGCGCGGAACAGGAGAGGTGCAGTGACAGAGGTGCGGGTTCTGGTGGGCACGCGCAAGGGCGCGTTCGTCCTCACCTCCGACGGGAAGCGGGAGAGCTGGAACGTCAGCGGCCCGCACTTCGCCGGGTGGGAGGTCTACCACGTCACGGGGTCGCCTGCCGACCCCGACCGGCTCTATGCGGCGCCGTCCGGCGGCTGGTTCGGGCAGGTACTGCAGCGTTCCGACGATGGCGGCGCCACCTGGGAACCGGTCGGCAACGAGTTCACCTACGAGGGAGTGCCCGGCACCCATCAGTGGTACGACGGCACGCCGCATCCGTGGGAGTTCGCAAGGGTCTGGCACCTGGAGCCCACGCCGAGCGACCCGGACACCGTCTACGCCGGGGTCGAGGACGCCGCGATGTTCCGTTCCGCAGACGGCGGCCGCACGTGGCAGGAGCTGCCGGGGCTGCGCGAGCACGGCTCCGGCCCGCACTGGCAGCCGGGTGCGGGCGGGATGTGCCTGCACACGATTCTGCTGGACCCGCGCGACCCGGCCCGGATGCACGTCGCGATCTCGGCGGCGGGGGTGTTCCGCACCGACGACACCGGCAAGACCTGGCGGGCCACCAACCGCGGCCTCAAGTCGGAGGGCATCCCCGACCCCGACGCAGAGGTGGGCCATTGCGTGCACAACCTCGCCATGCACCCGTCGCGGCCCGACGTGCTCTTCATGCAGAAGCACTGGGACGTCATGCGCAGCGACGACGGCGGCGACACCTGGCACGACATCGGCGGCAACCTGCCCACCGACTTCGGCTTCCCGATCTCCGTCCACGCGCACGAGCCGGACACGATCTACGTCGTGCCGATCACGAGCGACTCCCACCACTTCCCGCCGGAGGGGAAGCTGCGCGTCTACCGCAGCCGCACCGGCGGCAACGAGTGGGAGCCGCTCACCACCGGCCTCCCGCAGGAGAACTGCTACGTCAACGTTCTGCGTGACGCGATGGCCATCGACACCCTCGACGACTGCGGCGTGTACTTCGGTACGACCGGCGGCCAGGTCTACGCATCCGCGGACGCCGGGAACACCTGGACACCCATCGTGCGGGACCTGCCCGCTGTGCTCTCGGTGGAGGTGCAGACGATCCCATGACCACCACGGCCACGGTGCGGATCAAGCTGCCGGCGCACCTGCGCAGGCTCGCCCGGGTCGACAGCGAGGTTGCCGTCGACGTCACCGGACCTGCCACCCAGCGCACAGTGCTGGACGCGCTGGAGCGCACTTACCCCGTCCTGCGCGGCACGATCCGCGACCACCGCACCCAGCGCCGCCGAGCGTTCGTGCGGTACTTCGCCTGCGAGCAGGACCTCTCGCACGCCGAGCCAGATGACCCGCTCCCCGAGGCCGTCGTCAGGGGAACGGAGCCGCTGCTCATCGTGGGAGCGATGGCGGGCGGCTGATCACGAACCCGGGCGCCGGCGCCGCCCTCACCGGTGGTGCCGGCGCCCGGTCCCTACTCGAAGCGGGACGGGTCGCCCGCACCGCGACGGATGATCTCCGGCTCCGGCCCGGAGTAGTCCACCACCGTCGTCGGCTCGGTGCCGCAGTCGCCCGAGTCCAGCACGGCGTCCACGGCACCGTCGAGCCGCTCCTTGATCTCCCAGCCCTGGGTGAGTGGCTCGGGCTCGTCGGGCAGCAGCAGCGTGGACGACAGCAGCGGCTCCCCCAGTTCGGCGAGCAGTGCCTGAGCCACCGTGTGCTGGGGGATCCGCACGCCGACGGTCTTCTTCTTCGGGTGCAGCAGCCTGCGCGGCACCTCTTTCGTGGCCGGCAGGATGAAGGTGTAGCTGCCGGGTGTGGCCGCCTTGATCGTGCGGAACACGGTGTTGCTGACCTGCACGAACTGCCCGAGCTGGGCGAAGTCGCGACACACCAGCGTGAAGTGGTGCTTGTCGTCGAGCCGGCGGATCTCGCGGATCCGCTCGAGCCCGTCGCGGTCACCGAGCTGGCAGCCGAGCGCGAAGCAGGAATCCGTGGGGTACGCGATGAGGCCCCCGGTCCTGACGATCTCGACGACC
>DASYES010000720.1:0-5624 GCA_036498885.1 Pseudonocardia sp. | reverse complement strand
CGAGCGGATCCCCTCGCAGTGCACGTCATTGGCCGTGACGCGGGTGTGGAACGCGAGCGAGGCAAGGATCGCGGCCTTGGACGCCGCGTCGTAGCCGTCGACGTCGGCGCTCGGGTCGGCCTCGGCGTAACCGAGCCGCGTGGCCTCCTCCAGCGCCTCGGAGAAGCTCGACCCGGAGGCCGTCATCGCCGAGAGGATGAAGTTGGTGGTGCCGTTGACGATCCCGGCGACGCGCGTGATCCGGTCGCCTGCCAGCGACTCGCGAAGCGAGCGCAGCAGCGGAATCGCCGCGGCAACGGACGCCTCGTAGTAGAGGTCCACCCCGGACGCGTCGGCCGCCTCGGCCAGCGCGGGGCCGTCGTCGGCGAGGAGGGCCTTGTTGGCCGTCACCACCGACTTGCCGGCCTTGAGCGCCTCCAGCAGCAGCGAGCGAGCGGGGTCGATGCCGCCGATCACCTCGACGACGACGTCCACGTCGTCGCGCGTGACCAGGCCTGCGGCGTCGCCGGTGAGGAGATCGCCCAGGTCGGCGTGCTTGTGGGGGCGACGAACGGCGACGCCGGCCAGCTCGACCGGTGCCCCCGCACGGGCCGCGAGCTCGTCGGCGTGCTCCCGCAACAGCCGCACCACCTCACGGCCGACGGTGCCGCAGCCCAGCATCGCGACGCGGATCGGTGTCACAGCGCTTTTCCTGTCACAGCCCTCTTCCCGTCACACGCATGTCGGTCGTGCCATTGTCCCCGCCATCACAGCGTTCTCGTCATCACGGCGTTCCGGTCGTCAAACCCGAATCATCGCGGGTGACGGACCGTGGACGAAGTCCGGGTGGGCGGCCTCACCCGGACACCTCGAGCCGGAACTGGTCGTCGAGCGTCTCCCGGCGGAGCAGGACGCGTGCCTGTCCGTCCCGCACCGCGACGACCGCGGGCCGCGGCAGCCGGTTGTAGGAGCTCGCCATCGAGTAGCAGTACGCCCCGGTCGCGGCCACCGCCAGCAGGTCACCGGGCGCGACGTCAGCGGGCAGCCAGCAGTCGCGCACCACGATGTCGCCGCTCTCGCAGTGCTTGCCGACCACCCGGGACAGGGCCGCCTCGCCCCTGCCGTCGAGCTGGGAGGACCGCGACACGAGCCGGCAGTCGTACACGGCGTCGTAGAGGGCGGTGCGGATGTTGTCGCTCATCCCGCCGTCGACGCTCACGTAGCGACGCGAGGCGTGGCCGTCGAGCGGCACGTCCTTGAGGGTGCCCACCTCGTAGAGCGTGACGGTGCCGGGGCCCACAATGCTGCGCCCCGGCTCGACCGCGATGTCCGGGGCGTCCAGCTCGGCCTCGTGGCACTCGTGCTTGACGATCGAGCGCAGCTCCTCGGCCAGGTGCGCCACGTCCAGCGGCTCCTCGGAGGCGCGGTAGGCGATGCCGAAGCCGCCGCCGAGGTCGAGCGTGGTGACCGACTCGAGCGCTTCGTCGCCGTGCTCCTTGTGCAGCTGCGCATGGAAGCGCACCACGCGGTGCGCGGCGACCCGGAAGCCTTCGGTGTCGAAGATCTGGCTCCCGATGTGGCTGTGCAGTCCGACGAGTCGCAGCCCCGTGGACTCGATCACGCGCCGCGCGGCCTCGGCGGCGTCGCTGCCCTCGCCACCGGCGATGGAGAACCCGAACTTCTGGTCCTCGTGCGCCGTGGCGATGAACTCGTGGGTGTGGGCCTCGACGCCCACCGTCACGCGGATCATCACCGGCGTGACGACGCCACGATCGCGGGAGATGGCGTCCAGGCGGGCGATCTCGTGGAACGAGTCGAGCACCACGCGCCCGACCCCGGCCTCGACGGCGGCGACGAGCTCGTCCAGGGACTTGTTGTTGCCGTGCATCGCGATCCGCGCGGCGGGGAAACCGGCGCGCAGCGCGACGGCGAGCTCGCCGCCGCTGGCCACGTCCAGGCTGAGCCCCTCCTCGGCCACCCAGCGGGCGACCTCGGTGCACAGGAACGCCTTGGCCGCGTAGTGCACGGCACCCGCGCCGAACGCATGGGCGAACTCGGCGGCGCGCGAGCGGAAGTCGTCCTCGTCCACGACGAAGAGCGGGGTGCCGTAGGTCTCGGCCAGCTCACGGACGTCGACCCCGGCGATCCGGAGCGCACCGTCGTCGCCGCGCGCGGCGTTGCGCGGCCACACCACGGGGGCCAGCTCGTCGAGCCCGGCGGCATCGAGCGGCCGTGGCCCGGCGGTCTCCGGGGGTGTCTGGATGCCGGCGTGCAGCGGTCCGGCCGGGTGTGCCCTCATGATGCCACCTCCGCGGGGAAGAGCACGTCGGCGGTCACATCCGCTCCGGCGCAGACACGCCCAGCAGCCCGAGGCCGTTGGCGAACACCTGGCGGGCCGCGACGCACAGCGCGAGCCGGTTGCGATGCAGGTCGGAGATCTCCTCGTCGCCCATCGGCAACACGCGGCAGGCGTCGTAGAACTTGTGGTACGCGCTCGCCAGTTGCTCCAGGTAGCGGGCCACCCGGTGCGGCTCGCGCAGCTCGGCGGCCGATGCGACCACGGCCGGGAACTCGCCGATCGTGCGGATCAGATCGCCCTCGCGGGGGTGGTCGAGCAGCCCGAAGGCCGGTTCCTCGGGCACGGTGACGCCGAGGTCGGCCGCGTTGCGCGCCAGCGACGCAAGCCGGGCGTGCGCGTACTGCACGTAGAAGACCGGGTTGTCGTTGCTGCGGCGAACGATCAGGTCCAGGTCGATGTCGAGGGTGGAGTCGACCGACGAGCGGATCAGCGTGTAGCGCGCGGCGTCGACACCAACGGCGTCCACCAGGTCGTCCATGCTCACGGCGGTGCCGGCCCGCTTGCTCATCCGCACCGGCTGGCCGTTGCGGTACAGGTTGACCAGCTGGCCGATCAGGACCTCGACGGTGTTCGGGTCGTCGCCGAACGCCGCCGCGGCCGCCCGCAGCCGCGCGATGTAGCCGTGGTGGTCGGCACCGAGCATGTAGATGCACAGGTCGAAGCCACGCTTGCGCTTGTCCAGGTAGTAGGCGAGGTCACCCGCGATGTAGGCGGGCTGGCCGTCGCTCTTGATGACCGGACGGTCCTTGTCATCGCCCTGGTCCGTGGAGCGCAGCCACCACGCGCCGTCGGCGAAGTAGAGGTTGCCCGAGTCCTTGAGCCGCTGCACCGCGGCGCCGACCGCGCCGGAATCGTGCAGGGACTTCTCGTGGAACCACACGTCGAAGTCGGTGCCGAACGCGTGCAGAGCCCGCTTGATCTCGTCGAACATGAGGTTGACGCCGATCCGGCGGAACGCCTCGCGACGCTGCGCGTCGGGCAGGTCGAGCACTCCGGGCTCGGCGGCCGTGATCTGGGCGGCGATCTCGCCGATGTAGGCACCGCCGTACCCGTTCTCCGGGGTGGGCTCGCCCTTCGCCGCGGCGATCAGCGAGTCGACGAAGCGATCGATCTGGCCGCCGGCGTCGTTGAAGTAGTACTCGCGGGTGACCTTGCCGCCCCGGGCGGCGAGCACCCGGCCGAGCGCGTCGCCGACCGCGGCCCACCGGGTGTGGCCGAGGTGCAGCGGCCCGGTGGGGTTGGCGGAGACGAACTCCAGGTTGATGTTCCGGCTCGACAGCTCGTCGCCGGTGCCGTAGGCGTCGCCCGCTTGCAGGACGTCGCCGACGATCGCGCCCTGTGCGTCGGCGGCGAGCCGGAGGTTGATGAAGCCGGGCCCGGCGATCTCCGCGCTCTCGATGCCGTTGCGGGCGCTGAGGGCCTCGGCGAGCCAGCCGGCCAGTTCGCGCGGCGGGACACCGGCCTTCTTCGCGGTACGGAGGGCCACGTTGGTGGCGTAGTCGCCGTGCTCGGGGTTGCGCGGACGCTCGACGCCGACGTCGTCGGGCAGCGCGGCGAGGTCCAGACCGCGGTCCTTGAGCACTTCGGACGCGGTCGAGCGGACCAGGTCGGCGAGCAGGGCGGGATTCACCCGACCCAGTCTAGGAGGTGGCGCTCGCCACTTACTCACGCCTCACTCC
This sequence comes from Pseudonocardia sp., assembly GCA_036498885.1. Lineage (GTDB taxonomy): Bacteria > Actinomycetota > Actinomycetes > Mycobacteriales > Pseudonocardiaceae > Pseudonocardia. The sequence continues at coordinate 1,607 of DASYES010000720.1, read as the reverse complement.
TACACTTGCCCTCCGGCAAGGGCCGTCCGGGTGACGCCCGCGCCTCCTTCCCAGCCCCGATGTTCTGGACGGATCATGGTCAGCGGCAACAAGAGCAAGGCGGCTCGAAGCTCGCGCACGCGCACGCCCGTCGTCAGCCACAAGTCCACCCCGTGGGGGCTGATCGCCGCCGTTCTCGTGGTGGTCCTGTTCGCGGGCGGGGTGTTCGGCTACGCATTCCTGCGCAACCAGCAGAACCAGGAACGGACCGAGGCACTCGCACCGTTCACGCCTACGGCGCAGAACCAGGACCCGTCGAAGCAGATCCCCGGTGTGGTGACGCAGTCGTACCCGGGCGGCCAGCACGTCGGCCGCGACACCCAGGTCGCCTACACCCACAGCCCGCCCTTCGGCGGCGCGCACGACGCTGTGTGGGCCGCGTGCAACGGCGCCGTCTACCCGCAGGCGGTCCGCACCGAAAACCTCGTGCACTCACTCGAGCACGGCGCGATCTGGATCGCGTACAACCCCGACCAGGTCACGGGCGACGCGCTCGAGGCCCTCCGGAGCAAGGTCGACGGTGAGCCCTACACGTTGATGTCGCCCTACCCGGGGCTCGACCAGCCGATCTCGCTGCAGTCGTGGGGCCACCAGCTCAAGCTGTCGGACGCAGCCGACCCGCGGATCGACCAGTTCATCGCCGCGCTGCGCCTGAACCAGTACGCGTACCCCGAGCCGGGCGCGAGCTGCAACGAGGTCGGAGTGAGCGGTGGCTTCTCGCAGGACAGCCCGCCACCGTTCGCCCCTGCGCCTGCCCCCGGCACGCCGGGCTCGCAGGTTGAGACCACGCCGGGAGCGGGCGTCACCCCCGACGGCGGTTCATGATGGTTCGGGTGAGCACCCCGACCGCCCCGGCCGCCGGCACCATGGACGGCCCGCCACCCGTGGACCGGCCACCGCACGACGCCCGCTGGGTGCGCCCGCTGCTCGCCGTCGCCGCCGCCGTGGCCCTGCTCCTGCTCGGGGCGGCGGGCGGCCTGCTCGCCGGCCTCCCCGGCTCGGCTCCCACGCCGGCCACACCCACCGCCGACTCCGTCGACGTCGGGTTCGCGCAGGACATGACCGTGCATCACCAGCAGGCCGTCGAGATGGCGGCCTGGGAACGCGACCACACCACCGATCCCGCGCTGTTCCAGCTCGCGTCCGACATCGAGGCCACCCAGACCTCCCAGATCGGGCGCATGCAGGGCTGGCTCGAGCTGTGGGGCGCCGGAGCACTCCCGGTCGGCGGCCACATGGCCTGGATGACCGGCCCCGCAGGGCACTCCCACATGGGCACCGCCACGCCCACAGGCGGCGTCGCCACGATGCCGGGGATGGCCAGCACCGAGGAGCTGGCCGGCATGCGCGCGGCAGGCGGCCACCAGCTCGACGTGATGTTCCTGCAGCTGATGCTGCGTCACCACGAGGGTGGCGCCACGATGCTGCAGTACGGCGCCCAGCACGCCTCGTTGCCGCAGGTGCGCAACCTCGCCGCGCAGATGCTCAGCTCCCAGACCACGGAGGCCGGCTACCTGCGTCAGCTCCTCGCCGAGCGGGGCGGGCAGCCGCTGCCGAGCTAGCTCAGG
>DASYES010000719.1:0-4826 GCA_036498885.1 Pseudonocardia sp. | reverse complement strand
CTGGGCGGAGCGGGCTCGCGTGCGCGTGTCGTACTCGGCCTTCTCCGCGTCCTCGATGCGGCTGCGCAGCTCGCGCAGCGTCCCGGCCGCGTCGTCCGCGGCGCGTTCGGCGTCGGTGAGCTCGCGCTCCGCCTTGTCGTGGGCGGCGTCGGTGTCCGCGGCCGTGGAACGCGCCTGTTCGAGGTCGCGGCGCAGCCGCTCCTCCCGGTTCGGGCCGATGTCACTGTCCTGCCTCGCCGCCGGGGCGTGGTCGTCGTTCCCAGGAGGCCACCGGCCTCTGCGGGATCGAGCGCGGAGGTGAGCCTGCCGCCCGCGACGGCCTCCGCGGCTGCGCTGCTGTTCACCGCGGCGGTGAACGTGTCCTCCAGTTCGCGGGTGACCGCGTCGCTCGCAGGGTTCCCCGCCGACCGGGCCAGCGCCCTCGCCTGCTCGACGAGCCCGTGCACCACTTCGTGGCGTTGCTGCGACAGCCTGCGCAGCGCCTCGCCCTCGAGCTGGTCCTGCGCGGCGCGCAGCCCGTCCCCAAGGTTCACCAGCGCCTTGACCTCGTCGGGATGCTCGCGGGACAGCAGGTTGGCCAACCACGCTGCGGTCGACGGGCGGCGGAGGGCTTGGATCTGCTCGGCGAGTTTCTTGTCGCCGCTCTGGCGGGCGCGCTTCGCGGCGGCGTTTCGCGCAGCCGTGAACTCGTCGCGGGGCAGCGCGTAGAGCTCGTCGGCCACCGGGTCGAGGTCCGCAGCCATGCCCGGGAATGCCCCGCCTGCCCGCGGGCGAATCGGCGGAGTCGTCAGGTCGGCACGCGGACCAGGCCTGCGGCGCCGTCCACCGTGACCCGCTGGCCGGTCCTGATCCGGGTTGTCGCATCGGCGACCCCCACGACGGCGGGGATGCCGTACTCGCGGGCGACGACCGCCCCGTGCGAGTTCGGCCCGCCCATCTCCATCACCAGGCCACCAGCCGTGAGGAAGAGCGGCGTCCATCCGGGGTCGGTCGATCGCACGACGAGGATCTCGCCCGGCTCCAGATGGGCGCCGACCGGGTCGAGCACCACCCGTGCAGGGGCGGTCACGATGCCGGCGGAGGCAGCGGTGCCGGTCAGGGCGCCCTCGACGTCGACGGGCCGGGACAACGCCTCGGGCTCGGTCCCGTCGGACAGCAGCACTCGCGGTACGTGCCGACGGCGCAGCTCCCGGTCGTATTCTTCCCGGCGCTCGGCGACGGTGGCGCGGTGGTCGGCCCCCGCGAGCGCGGAGCGCGCCTCGGCGAGGTCGAGGAAGTACACGTCGGCCGGGTCGCTGAGCAGGCCGCGTTCGGCGAGCAGTTCGCCCACGACGCCGAGCTCCGCCCGCGCATGCGTCAGCATCCGGATCACGAAGTCCTTGTGCGTCTCGCGCATCCCGACGAGCTGGCGCACCCGCCGCAGCGCGAGCCGTACCGCGAACGCCCGGACACGGGAGCGGCGGCGGACCCGGTCGACCGTCGCGGCGACCGCGGCTTCGGCGGCCAGCGCACCGCGGGCGAACACGGCGTCCGGGGCGAGCTCCGGGTCGTCGAGACGCAGGTAGTTGGCCAGCACACCCAGAACGTGGGACGGGTCGTCGGACCAGCGGGGCATGCCGAGGTCGATCTCGGCGACGGCACGGTGCCCGTGCCGGGCCAGGAAGGCCTTGAGGCCCTGCTGGAGCGCGGACGGGAGCGCGCCGTCGTGGTAGCGGCCCGCCAGCACTGCGGCCGATGTGCAGCGCAACGCCTCGGCGGCGCCCGCGTCGCCGCGCAGCAGCGTGGCCAGCGCCCAGAGTTCGAGGTCCATCTCCGTGGTGGTGTTGTGTGGCAGCGAGCGCAGCACCTCGTGCGAGGCCGCCTCGTCGAGATCGTCGCCTGCCAGCTTCCGCGCCACCGCGAGCATCGCCAGCCCGGCGGCGAAGACCGGCGCGACCCTCGGCATGATCGGGAAGAGCTGGGCCAACACCCGCTGCACGTGGTCCAGTCGCTGGTCCGGGGCGGCGTCCGTCGGCAGCGCGGTGAGCGTGCGCAGCCGGTGGCCGATCCGGTCGACCCGCCTTCTCGCCGCGGCCGGGCGCAGCACGGACAGGCCGAGGAGCGCCGGCACCCTGTGGTGCACCAGCACCCTCGCCACCCGCCGGACGAACGGCCACCGCGACGTCGTGCGCACGGCGAGCGCGGGCTCGTCGAACAGTGCCCGGATCACCACGGCAGAACGCGCCTCCATCACGTCGAGCACCCGGGGGAGAAGCGCCCGGCCGACCGCACTGCGTACGACCGGCGTGATGTCGGCGAACGCCCGCCCGCCGGCCGTCACGAACGCAGGGGGGCCGGCAACCAGGTCGGCGATCGGGACGCCGAACGCGGCCGCGGGAACCGACGTGATCACCCGGAACGCCGAGAGACCCATCGGGGTGATCGGCCGCGTCAGCCCCTGAGCGAGGCTGGCGCAGAGGTACACGCGCAAGCCGTCGCCGGTCGGCTGCGGGAGCGGGTGCAGCGTGGTGATCGGCCGCGACTGGGTGAGCCACAGGGTGCCGTCACCGTCGATCGCCCACTCGATGTCCTGCGGGGCGCGGTAGTGGGCCTCGACGTGCCGCCCGAGCGTGACGAGAGCTGTGATCTGTGCATCCGTCAGGCTCGACCGGGCCGCTCCGTCGGCCCTGACGACCTGCTCGGTACCGCCGCCTGCCAGCGGTCGGACCTCGACGGCCTTGTCACCCAGCCGGTGCTCGACGACCCGCCCGTCGTCCTCGACGACGATGTGGTCGGGGTTGACGGCACCTGACACCACCGCCTCGCCGAGACCGGGGCTCGCGTCGATCACGGTGCGGGTTCGCGTGCTCGTCACGGGGTCGGCCGTGAAGAGCACACCGGCGACCTGCGCGTCGACCATCCGCTGTACGACGACGGCGAGCTGTACCGCACGGTGATCGATCCCCGCGTCGGTGCGGTAACTGACCGCCCGGTCGGTCCACAGCGAGGCCCAGCAGCGGTGAACGGCGTCGAGCACGGCGTCGACCCCGACGACGTTGAGGAAGGTGTCCTGCTGCCCGGCGAAGCTCGCGGACGGCAGATCCTCCGCGGTGGCCGATGAGCGGACCGCGACCGGGACCTTCTCACCGAGGGCCAGGTAGGCGCGGCACACGGCATCGGCGACACGTGCCGGCACGGGCGTCGCCAGCAGCGCGGCGCGGGCCCGCTCGCCGAGCCGCGCGGCTCCGCCGAGCTCGCTCTCGAGGCCGGCAGCCGCCGCAACCTGCGAATACGCCTCGGTGGTGACGACGAACCCCGGCGGCACCGGGAACCCCGTGCCGATCAACTCCCCCAGGTTCGCGGCCTTGCCTCCCGCCCTGGAGAGCGCCCGTGAGTCGAGCCGGTGCAAGTCGACGACGAGCTCGTTCGTGGCCATGCCGGACGATAGCGCCGAAGTACCTCTTAACTCAACGACTGTTGAATATCGGGCTACTGATCGTGATCATTGATCGATTCGCTATGCGCGGAGCGTGATCGGAGCTGATGCACGAGTGGCCGCTGGCGCGCGCTGTGAGGTGGGTGTCAGATTGCGCGATGCCCGAACGAGTGCGTCACGAGCGCAGCCGATCCGAACGTGTCAACCACGACCCGTCGTCCACCGATCCCGCCCCCGTTGTCGTCGGAATCAGCCCGGTCAGCCCGGCGGAGATCCTCGCCGTGGCCCGGGAGGGGGCCGGTGTCGTCCTCTCAGCGGATGCGGAGTACGAGATCGCCGCGAGCCGCGAGGTCGTCGAGGCGCTCGCCTGTGATGTGCGGCCGCACTACGGGGTGTCGACGGGGTTCGGGGCGTTGGCGACCCGGCACATTCCGGTGGAGCTGCGGGGCCAGTTGCAGCGCAGTCTGGTGCGGTCGCATGCTGCCGGGTCGGGTCCGGAGGTGGAGCGGGAGGTTGTGCGTGCGTTGATGGTGCTGCGTCTCTCGACGCTCGCGACGGGTCGTACCGGGGTGCGGCTGGAGACGGCGCGGGTGTATGCGGGGATGTTGTCGGCGGGGATCACGCCGGTGGTGCGGGAGTTCGGGTCGTTGGGTTGCTCGGGGGATCTGGCGCCGCTGGCGCACTGCGCGCTTGCAGCGATGGGGGAGGGCGAGGTTCGCAACGCGCTGGGTGAGCTGCGGCCGGCCGCCGATGCGTTGGCGGCGGCGGGGATCGCGCCGGTGGTGCTGGAGGAGAAGGAAGGCCTCGCGCTGATCAACGGCACCGACGGGATGCTGGGGATGTTGGTGTTGGCGTGTGCGGATTTGCGGCGGTTGTTGCGCACGGCGGATGTTGTGGTGGCGATGAGTGTGGAGGCGTTGCTGGGTACGGATGCGGTGTTCGCGCCGGACCTGCAGGTGTTGCGTCCCCATCCGGGGCAGGCGGAGTCGGCGGCGAACCTGCGGGTGCTGTTGGCCGGGTCGGAGGTGATGGCGAGTCATCGGACGCCGGAGTGCACGCGGGTGCAGGATGCGTATTCGCTGCGCTGCGCGCCGCAGGTGCACGGTGGCGCCCGGGACACGTTGAGTCACGCGGAGGTGGTGGCGGGCCGGGAGCTGTCGGCGGCCATCGACAATCCGGTGGTCACGGAGGACGGGCGTGTGGAGAGCAACGGCAACTTCCACGGCGCTCCGCTGGGGTACGTGCTGGACTTCCTCGCGATCGCGGTGGCGGACCTGGCATCCATGAGTGAGCGGCGCACGGACCGGTTCCTGGATGTGGCGCGGAACCAGGGGTTGCCGGCGTTCCTGGCCGACGACCCGGGCGTGGACTCCGGGCACATGATCGCCCAGTACACGCAGGCGTCGATCGT
>DASYES010000718.1:0-1984 GCA_036498885.1 Pseudonocardia sp. | reverse complement strand
CTACCACCTCAACCGGATCGTCTTCCCGATCACCGCCCTCGGTCGCTACGTCTCGAGTCGCGCATGACCGCGGTCATCGGGACTCCGCTGCCGATCGAGAGCTGGGCCGTGCCGGGCTCGGTGCGGCTCGGGATGGGCCGGCGGGCCCGGCTGCCCGAGGGCGACGGGTTCCTGGTCGCCGGGGTGGCGGGTGGGCTCGACGAGTCGGTGCGGCCCGGTGACGTCGTGGTCGCGCCCGATCCGAGCGCGCCGATGCTGGCCGGGGCGCTGCGGCGGCTGGGCCTGACCGTCCACGTCGGAGCGATCCACACCAGCGACCACGTCGTCACCGGGGCCGAGCGGGGGCGTCTGGCCGCGACCGGGGCGCTGGCGGTCGACATGGAAACGTCACGGCTCAGAGAAGCGGCCGGGTCACGCCCGTTCGCGGCGGTGCGGGTCATCACGGACACGGCCGGTGCGGCTCTGTGGTCGCCGGGGACGCTGCCCCGGGGCGTACGGGCTCTGAAGGCGCTGCGGCACGCAGCGCCGGCCCTGCGGCAATGGGCCGAGGCGATCGGACCTCGCGAGGTTGTTCTCGCCGCACCGAGATCGTTCTGTGCGGGCGTGGAACGCGCGATCGAAGTGGTCGAGCGGGCGTTGCAGACCCGGGGCGCGCCGGTCTATGTGCGGCGGCAGATCGTGCACAACGCGCACGTGGTGCGCCGGCTGAGTGATCTGGGCGCGGTCTTCGTCGAGGAGGTCGAGGACGTGCCCGAGGGGTCGACCGTGGTGCTGGCCGCCCACGGGGTGGCGCCGGCCGTGCGCGACGCCGCCCGGGGGCGCGCCCTCGACGTCATCGACGCCACCTGCCCGCTCGTGGCCAAGGTGCACACCGAAGTTCGCCGATATGCCGGCCGTGGCGAGACGGTGTTCCTGATCGGGCACGGCGACCACGAGGAGGTCGTCGGCACGGTCGGCGAGGCACCGTCGCGCGTCGTCGTGGTTTCCGATGTCGCCGCGGCTTTTGAAGTGACCGCTCCCGATCCGTCGCGGGTCGCCTACGCCATGCAGACCACGCTGGCGGTCGACGAGGCCGAGGAGATCGCCGGGGTGCTTCGCTCGAGGTTCCCGGCCCTGCAGGCGCCGCGACGTGAAGACATCTGCTATGCCACCACCAATCGGCAGCAGGCGGTCCTCGCCATTGCCGGCTCCTCCGATCTCGTGCTCGTGGTGGGGTCGAGCAACTCGTCCAACTCGCTGCGCCTCGTCGAGGTCGCCGCGCGGGCCGGGGCTTCGGCCCACCTGGTCGAGGATCTCGGCGAGGTCGACCTGGCCTGGCTCGCGACCGCCCGAACCGTAGGCATCACGGCCGGGGCGTCCGCCCCGCCGCACCTAGTCGACGACGTCGTCGCCGGCCTCGCCGGGCTCGGCCCGGTCTCGGTCCGCGAATCAACCGTCGGCGCCGAGAACATTCAGTTCACATTGCCCAGTTCGGTTACGCCCAGTTCGGTTACGCCCAGTTCGGGTACGCCCCGTTCCGTTAAGTCCAGTTCCGTTAAGTCCAGTTCCGTTACGCCCAATTCCGTTATGCCCAGTTCCGTCGTTTCGCCCAAGGAGGTGAGCTAGGTATGGGGATGCCGTTTCGCCAGACCGTCCGGCTCGGCCAATACCTGATGAAGCAGAAGCTCAAGGGGGCCAAGCACTACCCGCTCCTGGTCGAGCTGGAACCGCTGTTCGCCTGCAACCTCAAGTGCATCGGCTGCGGCAAGATCCAGCAGCCGCACACGCTGCTGAAGCAGCGCATGCCGGTCGAGCAGGCGGTCGGCGCGATCGAGGAGAGCGGCGCGCCGATGGTCTCGATCGCCGGCGGGGAGCCGCTCATGCACCCGCAGATCGACGAGATCGTGCGGCAGCTGCTCGACCGCAACAAGATCGTCTTCCTGTGCACGAACGCCGTGCTGCTCCCCAAGCACCTGCACAAGTTCAAGCCGCACAAGAACTTCTC
>DASYES010000717.1:0-16499 GCA_036498885.1 Pseudonocardia sp. | reverse complement strand
CACGTACTGCCCGACGATCTTGCCCTCGATCTCGTAGTCGGGCTGCCAGCCGAAGGTCTGCGGGTTCTTGTCGGGCTGGTCCCACAGCAGCGAGCCGGAGGAGACGAACAGGTCGGGCACGCCCTCGCTGTTCAGGTAGTCGAGCACCGCGGAGTGCGTGGGCGTGCCGAGCCCGGAGAGGATCGCGAACACCTGGTCCTGCAGGACGAGCTCGTTGACGACCTGACTGGTCTGCGTCGGGTTGTAGGCGTCGTCGCGGTAGACGTAGTCGATCTTCCGCCCGTTCACGCCGCCCGCGGCGTTGACGAAGTCGAAATACGCCTTCGTCCCGGTCGGAATCTCGCTGTAGCCGGGCGCTGCGACACCCGTGAGCGGGAAGTGCCCTCCGACCTTCACCGACGTCTCCGTGATCCCGACGGACGGCGCCGCGCCGTCCCCGGACCCGCCGTCGGGCCGCCCACCCGCACCGCACGCGGTGAGAACCAGCGCTGCCGCGACCGCTGCCGCGGCCGGCGCCCAGCGCCTGCTTCTCCTGATCATCCTGTCCTCCTCGTCGAGGGTTCCCGGCGGTTCGTCCGGCTTCGGTTCCAGATCTGTTTCACCACGCCCACGGCCCCCGACGGCGCGAGCAGTATCACGAGCACGAGCACCACGCCGTAGACGAACGGCGCGAGCTGTGCGGCCTGGGTGCCGTCGAGTCCCGCGCCGATACCGATGTTCGTGACGGCGGGCGGCAGGAACACCAGCAGCGCGCTGCCGAGCAGCGCGCCGACGAGGCTGCCGAGCCCGCCGACGACCACCGCCGTGAGCAGCCCCAGCGACAGCACGATGGTGAACCCGCTGGGTGCGGCCAGCCGCACGACGATGCCCAGCACCGACCCCGCCAGCCCGGCGCAGACCGCGCTGACGACGAACGCCAGTACACGGACGCGGCCCAGCCGGATGCCGGCGAGCTCCGCTGCGACCTCGTCGTCGCGCACGGCACGCCAGACCCGCCCGGTGCGCCCGGCCATCAGGTTGGCCAGGAGCAGCAGCACCAGCAGCAAGGTCCCCCAGCCGAGATAGGCGAGGTACTTGGCGGTGGGCGTCTCGTTGGCGGAGAGGAAGTAGACGGCGTCGGAGAACCAGTCGGGCACGTCGGGCGAGGCGACCGGGAGTCCCTGCTCGCCGCCGAGGGTGTGGTCGAAGTAGATCGCGAGCCCCGGCACCGCGACGGCCAGCGCGAGCGTGGCGCCTGCCAGGTAGGGCCCGTGCAGGCGGGCCGCGGCCGCTCCGACCACGGCACCGACCAGCGCGGTGACGACGGCCGCGATGAGCATGACCAGGAGCAGCGGGAGGCCCGTGCCGTCGTCGCCGAGCAGCAGCCCGGTGGTGTAGGCACCGACCGCCATCAGCGCACCGTGACCGAGGGAGATCTGCCCGTTGAGCCCGGTGAGCACGGTGAGGCCCGCCGCGGCGATCGCGTAGTAGGACATCGTGGCGAACTGCGAGTTGCGGAACGGGCTCGTCAGCTCCAGCACGAGCACCACGGCGACCAGCGCGACGACGACGATCAGCGCGTGCCGGCCGAAGGTGGAGCGCGGCAGCCTGCGGCGCACGGCGTCCAGGCGGCGGGGCTGCGGAGCCTCGGTCGTGAGCGGGGAGGACGCCTGTGTGGTGGCTGCGGGCTCGTCGGTCTGCTGGGACATCAGACCCTCCGCGCCGCTGTGCGGGCGAAGAGGCCCTGCGGACGGACCAGCAGCACCGCGACGAGGATGACGAGCGCCGCCAGCGCCACCAGTTCGCTGCCGAGGTAACCGCTCACATAGGACAGCAGCAGCCCGATCGTCAGGCCGCCGACGACCGCGCCCGCGGGTGAGTCGAGCCCGCCGAGCACGGCCGCGACGAACCCGTAGACGATCACGGCGTCCATGTAGGCGGGGAAGACGAGGCTCCCGCCCGCGATCAACAGGCCCGACAGCGACCCGACCCCCGCAGCGAGCGCCCAGCCGAGCGTGAGCATGCGGCCGACGCGCACGCCGAGCAGCCGCGACACCTCCTGGTTGAACGCGGCGGCCCGCATCTTCAGGCCGAGGTCGGTGAAGCGGAAGAGCGCCACCAGGCCGAGCATCACCACGACGACGGCCACGATGATGTAGATGCTGTTCGGGGTGAACGCGATGTTGACCCCGCCCACGGTGAACCCGCGCAGGTCGAACGGCGCGGGGAAGGACTGGAACGTGGAGCCGAACAGGATCGCGGCCAGCGCCTGCAGCGCCACGAACAGGCCCAGCGTCACGATCACGGCGTTGAGCTCCGGTCCGCCCTCGACCGGCCGGATCACCAGCCGCTCGATCCCGGCGCCCAGCACCAGACCGGTGACGAGCGCGACCGCGAGCGCCACCCAGTAGGACTGGCCGCCCTCGATCACGGTGAGCGCGAGGTAGGTGGTGAACATGGCCATCGCGCCCTGGGCGAAGTTGACGATCCGGGTGGACCGCCAGATCAGCACCAGGGCCAGCGCGAAGGCCGCGTAGACGGCACCCTGGCCGAGGCCGGTCAGCGTGACGTTGAGGAACTGCTGCACTGCTCTCCTCTCCCGAGATCCGTGACCGTGCGCATCAGAAGCCCAGGTACGCGTGGCGCAGACCGTCGTCGGCGGCGAGGGCGCCCGCGCTGTCGCGTGCGACCACCCGGCCCAGGTTGAGCACGATCCCGACGTCGGCGATGGAGAGGGCGCTGCGCGCGTTCTGCTCGACGAGCAGCACCGTGACCCCGTCGCTGTCGACCAGCTCGCGCAGCAGCCCGAAGATCTGCGCGACGATGCGGGGCGCCAGCCCGAGTGACGGTTCGTCGAGCAGCAGCACGTCGGGACCGGACAGCAGGGCGCGTCCGATCACGAGCATCTGCCGCTCGCCGCCGGAGAGCACGTGCGCGTCGCGGCGACGGCGCTTCGCCAGCGCGGGGAACATCTCATAAACCCGGGCCAGGTTGTGCTCCGTGCGCCTGCGGGAGGCGCCCAGCAGAGCGCCGAGGCGCAGGTTCTCCTCCACCGTGAGCTCGGTGATCACGCCGCGGCCCTCGGGGACGTGCGCGATGCCGGCACGGGCGATCGCCTCGGCGGGGGCTCGGGTCAGGTCGGTGCCGTCCAGGAGTACCTGCCCCGCGGCAGGCCGGACCAGCCCCGAGACCGTGCGCAGCAGCGTCGACTTGCCGGCGCCGTTGGCGCCGAGCACGGCGGTGACCTGCCCCCGTTCGGCAGTGATGTCGACGGAGTCGAGTGCCGTGACCGGACCGTAGGCCGTGGTCAGGCCCGAAATCTCCAGTGTCCCGGTGCTCACCGTGCTCGATGACGAGCTCACAAGCTCGCTCACCCGCCCTCCTCGCTTGCGCTCGTCGGCCGCGTTCGCGGTGCTGCTGTGCTCGATGACGAGCTCGCAAGCTCGCTCATGTATGCGTCGCCTCCTCGCCCAGGTACGCGTCGATCACCGCGGGGTCGTCGCGCACCTCGTCGGGGGTGCCGTCGGCCACGACCTTGCCGAAGTCGAGCACGGTGATCCGATCGCAGACCGCCATCACCAGGTCCATGTGGTGCTCGACCAGCACCACCGACATCCGGCCCGTCAACCTCTGGATCAGCTCACCGAGCTCGCTCATCTCGTCGCCGCTCAGGCCGCTCGCGGGCTCGTCGAGCAGCAGCAGGTCGGGTTCGGTGGCGAGCGCCCGCGCGAGCGCGACCCGCTTCTGCACCGGGTACGGGAGGCTCCCGGGCAACCGGGTGGCGTAGCCGTCGGCCCCGAGCTCGGTGAGCGCGGCCATCGCGCGCTCGCGCAGCGCCCGCTCGTCGCGGTCCGACTTGCGCAACGCGAACAGCGTGGCGGCGAAACCGGCCCGGCGGTGCCGGTCGGCGCCGACCATCACGTTCTCCACCACGGTGAGCCCGCGGAAGAGCCCGACGCCCTGCAGGGTGCGCGCGATGCCCATCCCCGCGAGCTGGTGCGGCCGCAGGTCCCGCACGGATCGCCCGTGGCGCAGCACCGTGCCCGTGTCGGGGCGGACGAAGCCGCAGCAGACGTTGAAGAGTGTGGTCTTGCCCGCGCCGTTCGGCCCGATCACGCCGTGCACCTCGCTCGGGCCGACGGCGAGCGACACGTCGTCCAGCGCGACGAGGCCGCCGAACCGGACCCCGATTCCGCTGACCGCGAAGACGGCCGATGCGTCCGGGGACGTCGTCGGCCCGGTGGGCGATGTCGACACTGACACGTGGGCGTCTCCCGGGTGCGGGCGGCGGTGACCCCGATCACCGGGGTGGCCCAACTTTGGGCGCTGCGCCCAGTCCGCACCATGTGCTCAGAGCCCAAGATCCCCTCCGATCGACTGGGCACTGCGCCCCCGGTAGTGGACGCCGCTGTGCGGTCTGTTGCACAGTGCCGGGATGATCCCCACCCGGCGGACGGCCGGCGAAGGCCGCCGCGCCACCGGCGCGCGCACGGGTGCCGTGCGACGCCCTCTCCCCGAGGAGTCCGCCGAGGCACTGCGCGTGCTGGGGGGCGTGCTGATCGGCGAGGTCGACGGCCTTGCCGACCGGCTGACGGTGATGGTGCTGCAGCGCGAGCCGATCTACGCCGAGCTCGACATGGTGGAGGAGCTGCGCAGCGCGTGCCGCGCGAACATGGAACGCGGGGTGCAGACGCTCGCCGAGCAGGTGCCGGGTGGCGTGGACCCCGAGGACACCTCGCGGCGGACCGGCCGCCTCCGTGCGCGCCAGGGCGTGCCGCTCGAGGTGGTGCTCAAGGCGTACCGGCTGGGCGGGCGCGTCATGTGGGAAGCCCTGCTCAGCACCTCCCGTGGCCGCTTCTCGGGACGGTACGACAGCGCGCTGCTCGACGCGGCGAGCTACGTGTGGCGCGTCAACGACAGCAGCGCGACGGCGCTGGTCGAGGCCTACCGGCTAGAGGAACTGCGCCTGCAGAGCCACGACCTGAGCAGGCGCCACGCCGTGATCGACGGCCTCATCGAGGGCCGCGGGAGCGACCCGGCGTTCCTCCGGGAGGCGGCCACCGTGCTCGGGCTGCCGGAGCGCGGCCCGATGCTGTGTGTGGTGACGCCGCTCGAGCCGACCGGCGAGGATCCGCTGCGGTCGCCACTGGAAGCGCTGGCGGCCCACGGCATCGTCTCGTCGTGGTTCATGCGTCCCCGCGACGAGGTCGGCCTGGTGGCGCTGGGGTCACGACCACCCGAGGTGGCCGTCGAGGCGTTGCGCCCGTGCGCCGAGGGCCGGGTGGGCGTCTCGCCGGTGGTCGACGGGCTGGGCGCGATCGATGCGGGTTACCGGATGGCCCACACCGCGGCGCGCACTCTCATCGAGCCCGGTCTGGTGGTGCTCGACGACCGCCTGCCCGAGGCGCTGCTGGTGGACAGCCCGGAGCTGATGCCCCGGGTGGTGCGAAGCGCGCTGGGCGGCCTGCTGGACCTGCCTGCCGCCGACCGGGACATGCTGCTCGACACCCTGCAGGAGCTGCTGGCGAACGGCGGCTCCCCGACCCACGCCGCGGCGGCGCTGTTCTGCCACCGCAACACCGTGATCTACCGGATGCGGCGGATCGAGGCGGCCACGGGCCGCTCCATCGGCGATCCTCGCGACCGGCTGTTGCTCACGCTCGGGGTGATGGCGGCGCGGGCGGGCGGCTTCCCGGCCGACCGCTGACCAGCGGAAACGCCGTCAGAGGCTGGCGAGCTCGCGCTCCAGCGGCGTGCGGAACCGCGGCGTGACCCGTACGCCGCCCACCCGGCCCGCGAGGCGCTCGGCCGCCGCGTGCACAGCGGCGGTCGACTCCGCGCCGATGTCCTCCAGCAGCCGCAGCGCCACCGTGCCGTCCGCGCCGTGCGCCCACCCGCCGACGATCCTGCCGTCGCACCACACCGTCGGGCCGATGTTGCCGCTGCGGTCGAACAGCGGGGCCTTGTGCTGCCCGAGGAACCAGCCGCGCTCCTGCCAGCCCATCGGCGTCGGGTCCAGCCCCGGGAGCAGCGCCACCCACGGCTCCGGATCGGCCACGGGCTCGACGTCGTCGGGCAGCACCACGCCCGGGATGCCGTCGAGGTCGACGGCCACGGCACCCACCGCGGCGAGCGCGGCGCGGGTACGTGCCATCGTCCAGCCCGTCCACCACTTCAGGTCGGTCACCGGCGCCGGACCGAACGTGGCGAGCCACCGCCGCGCCAACTCCGTGCGCGCGGCGTCCGGCTCCAGCGCGGGAAAGCCGTCCGGCCACCAGGCCGACACCGGTGACCAGCGGTACTGCGTGGACGTCCAGCCGCCGAGGGGACGGCCGCGGACGATGTGGCCGTCCGCCGCCAGTACCAGCAGCGCGCGGCTCGTCATGTGCTGCGGGGTGTCGTCGGGAGGCACGACGATCTGCGTGCGCAGCCGGGGCTCGTCGGCCACCAGTTCCACCGCCGTGGCCTCGCCACGCTTGATCAGCGCCCGCAGCGCCGAGGCTTCGACGTCGGCCAGCCACGTCGCCCCGTCCTGGATCACGCCCGCCCGCTCGATGTGCTCCACGAGCCTGCGGCGCTGTACGGCGGCGACGTCCAGCGTGCACGCGGCCTGCACCACCGGGGCGACGTCGAGCGCCACCACCCACACCGTGCGCCGCATCGACAGCATCCGGACCAGGGCGCGCTCGTCGTGCAGCGCCCGCTCGACCGTCGGGACGTCGGCGGCCGACCGGGCGAGCACCGCCAGCACGACGGACGCGGGATCGGTGGCGTGCAGGCCGACGAGTGCGTCGGCCACCTCGACCACTCCGGACACCGAGCCCGGCGCGGCACAGCCGGGGGCGAGAAGATGGCGCTGCCCGAGCCGTTCGCGCCGCTGTGCTGTGGTGATGACCGGATCAACCGCCATGGGCGGGATGATGGACCATTCGTCGCCCGGGAAAATCGGTGGGCGGTCACAGACGGCGATCAGCCCGGACGGGTTCGGGCCGAGGTGCGCCGCGAATGCCGAAGAGTCGAGGACCCACACTCGGCCGCCGCGGACGGACGTAGTTCGGGCGTGGACCTGCGGGCGGGACGGGTGAGGGAGTCGAGCGCGCCGATGGTCCACCACGCCCAGCGTCGTGCTGCCCGCGGCTCGCAGGCGCCGGTCGAGCTCGCACCCGACCCGGAATCCCGTGTTGATCTACGGGGCAGCGGCTCGATATGCACCCACTGCTCGCGGCTGGTGTCCGAGGGAGTGCCTCAGTGCGCCACCGTCGTGCGCTCGAGCGCGTGCTCGACCAGTGTGATCACTGTCGAGAGGCAGGAGTCGCCGTTGCGGGCGTCCATTCTCAGGATCGGGACCTCCGGGGAGAGCGCGAGTGCGTCGCGCACGATCTCGACCGGGAAGGTGGATGTGCCCGGGAAGAGGTTCAGCGCGACGACGAACGGCAGTCCGCGGTTCTCGCAGTAGTCGACGGCTGGGAAGCACTCCTCGATCCGGTGCAGGTCGACGAGCACGACGGCTCCGACGCAGCCGCGGGCGAGCTCGTCCCACATGAACCAGAAGCGTTCCTGCCCCGGCGCGCCGAAGAGGTAGAGGATCAGCGCGTCGTCGACCGTGATCCGGCCGAAGTCCATCGCGACGGTCGTGGTGCGCTTACCCGGCAGCGCCGTGACGTCGTCGACCCCTACCGACGCTGCGGTCATCGCCTCCTCGGTCAGCAGCGGCGGGATCTCCGACAGAGCACGCACCAATGTCGTCTTACCGACGCCGAACCCGCCGGCCACGACGATCTTCAGCGGCACCGGGCCGGCGTCATCGGGCACGGAGACCGTCCAGCAAGCGCTGCAGCATCGCGGTGGCCGGACCACCGTCCTGGCCCACCGGCGGCGGGGTGTGCACCATGAGGAACCCGGCGTCGGCGAGGTCGCTCACGAGCACCCTGGCCACCCCGACCGGTACGCGCAGCCGCGCCCCGACCTCCACGAGCGACACCGGCCGGGCGGCGAGCTCGATGATCATCCGGTGCTCCTTCTGCAGGTCGCCGGGCCACCGGTCGGTCGCGACGACGAGCGATTCGACCGGCAGATCGGGGCCGGCGGAACGGGTGCGTCCCCCCGTTATCGCGTACACGGGAACGACCCGGTCGTCGTGCCGGTCCGTGGCGTGGCGCCCCGCCGGTCCACCTGGTCTCACTGCGTCCAACCTCCGATGTCGGCCCTGGCCGCAGGGGCCGGCACGCGTCCCACCCGGGAGGCCAGCATGGTCATCTCGTAGCCGACCATCCCGATGTCGCACCGGCGGTCGGTGTGCACCGCGAGGGTGGCGCCCTGGCTGATAGCGGTGACGAACAGGTAGCCCTCGCCCATCTCGAGGATCGTCTGGGTCACGGGGCCGGCGTGGAGCAGGCGTGCCGTCCCGCGCGCCAGGCCGACCAGACCGGATGCGGCCGCCGAGAGCTGGTCGGCCGGCCCGTCGTCCATCCCGGGGGAGGCGGCGAGTCGCAGCCCGTCGCCGGAGACGACGACCACCTGCAGGACGCCCGGCGTCTCGCGGGCGAACTCGGCGAGCAGCCAGTCGAGCGGCGCCCCGATCACGACCGCCCCGCTGTCTCCGCGGCGCTGAGCGCGGCCTGCCGGCTTGCCTGGTACCGCGAGAGTGCGTGGCGTGAGCCGGCGTCGTCTCGGGGGAGGGGCGCGGGCCAGTCGATCGCATCCCGCAACTCTGGTGCGAGGCTCGCCTGCGGGACTCTCCGGCGGAGCGTGGGGAGGCCGGAGTCGGGTCCCGGATGCGGTGCGGCCGCGGCGGGTGGGATCGGGTCGGTGGTGCGTCGGGGTGCCGGCACCGCCGCGGCGGCGTGCCGGGGGGCCGGCACCGCCACGCTCGCCGGCGGGGCATGCTCGGCGGCGGCGGTGCCGGCGGTCGGGGGCCACCAACCGGGCCACGTGGTCTCGGGCCCGTACCGGTCGGCGTCGGGGACGACCGAGGTCGGCTCGAACGAGGACCGGGGCAGCGGGGCGCGCGGTGGTGGGGAATCGGGTCGCTGTGGCCCGACCGCGTCGTGCAGCGGGGCCTCGAACAAACCGGCCGGAAGCGTGACCATCGCCGTCAGCCCCGATCCTGGTGCGGCGGTGAGCGCCACGCGGATACGGTGGCGTGCCGCGAGCCGGGCGACGACGTGGAACCCGAGGCGTTGTGCGACCGAGAGGTCGACTTCCGGTGGGTGGGCGAGGAGCGCGTTGGTGGCGGCCAGCTCGTCGCGCGGCAGGCCGAGGCCCCAGTCCTCCACGCTGACCAGATGGCCGCCGCGGGTGTCGCGATCGGGGCACGAGCGGATGGTGACGACCGTGTCCGGCGGGGAGAACCGCACGGCGTTCTCGGTGAGCTCGGCGATGAGGTGGGTCAGGTCGGTGACGCTGCGCCCGGAGACGGCCGGGTGCTCGTCGACGACGAGGACCACGCGCTCGAGGTGCTCGATCTCCGCGACGGCCGCTCGGGCGACGTCACGCAGCGGCACCGGCGCGCTCCACGTGCGGGTCGGCTGCTCGCCCGAGAGCACCAGCAGGCTCTCGGCGTTGCGGCGGACACGAGTGGCCAGGTGGTCGAGCTTGAACAGCTCGGCCAGCGCGTCCGGGTCGCGCTCGGACTCCTCGAGCTGGTTGATGATGTCGAGCTGCCGGTACAGCATGCTCTGGTTGCGCCGTGCGAGGTTCACCAGCAGGTCAGAGGCGAACTGGCGGCGGTGGATCTCGGCGTTCGCGAGCCGGCGCGCCAGCGTGTCCTTCTCCCGCTGTGACTCCTCCGTGACTCGCCAGAAGAGCGACATGCCCACACAGGCGAGAAGAACTGCCACGCCGTGGATCGCCGACCAGAGCCACGGATTCGCCTGCGCCGCGGGGTGGTTGAAGATCAATGTCTGTTGCCACGCCGAGCCGATACCGTGACTGATCACCGTGAAAATGATGTTGAACAGGAAAGGTGCCCAGTCCTGGTACAGGGCGATGAATCCGATGATGATGAAGAAATGGAAGTGCGCCTCGATGGTGCCTCCGGTCAGCCCGACCAGCGCGGCCGACGAGTACACGAGCCCCGCGGTCACGAGCACCGCCGCTGTGCGGCGCCTGCGCCTGAGCCAGTAGCCGAACACCAGGCAGACGGCGGGGGTGACCAGCACGTACGCAACGGTTCGCGGTGAGTGTCCGAGGAGCAGGCCGAAGAGGGCGAGCCCTGGAACGTGCGTGGCGAGGACCCCCAGTAGGAGCCGGTGCCGGCGTTGCCAGTCCCTCTCGTCGAGGGAGTAACCGCGGGGGAGCGTGTCGAGGACCGATCTCCACATCGTGTGTCGCACCGTTCCTGAGAACCTCGTCGCTGGGGAGTGGTGGCGAGGCTACAGCGGTCTGACGCAGTGTGAAGAACCGCTCACGGAATGACAGGAAATTGCACGCGGCCGGCCTATTGGTGGACACACGATGGTGTAAGGGGTTACGAGGAACGGGGGAGGTCGACGGGCCCCGGGGAGTCGGTCAGCTCCAGATCGTCACGTATACGGGTGGCCGGAACCGGGACGGCGGCACTCCCGCGCCGGGAGATCGCAGCAGCTTCATCGCCTCGGGGGTGCCGAGGAAATGGCGAAGGGATGCGGCCGCGGCCGAGCGTCGGTCGACCGGCGGGGTGGTGGCGTGCCAGCACAGCTCCAGCGGGGTGCCCGGAACGTCCACCACCTGCAGCTCGCGGCGGCGCAACTGGTGTACGGCGAGGTGGGCGATCCCCGGCGCGACACCAGCCCCGCGGGCTGCGGCGTCCCACGCCGCGATCTGGTTGGGGAAGACGCTCAGGCGTGACTCGGGCACGCCGAGCCCGCGCAGCAGCCGGCTGACATCGCTGCCCGCATCGGTGGCCGCGGGCTCGACCAGCCACGGCCACTGGGCGGGTGAGCCGCGCAACCGCGCGTCGGGCGACGCGAGCACCACGAGCCTGCAGCGGAAGATCGGCTCGCTGACCAGCCCCAAGCTGCGGTCGGCGCCCAGATAGGGGCCCAGCGCCACGTCGGCGAGACGCTGCGAGACCAGCACGGCCATCTCCGCGGTGGCCGACACCCCGGCCGACACCTCGATCGATCCGGCCGAGCGTGCGGTGAACGCATCGGCGAGCGGGCCCGCGACGAACTCGACGATGGCGCTCGGCGCAACCAGCCGCAGCTGCTCGGCGGCACCCTTCGCGGACCGGACGGCCGACTCGGCCTCGGCGCCGAGGGAGACCATCTGCGCGGCGATCGTCAGCAGCCTGCTCCCGCCCGCCGTCATCGCCATCCCGCCGCCGCTGCGCGTCAGGAGGGGATCGTCGAGGTACTTGCGCAGGGCTGCGAGCGCTTGGGAGACGGCGGGCTCGCTCACCCCGAGCGCGCTCGCCGCGGCCTTGACCGAGCCGAGCCGGGCGACCAGCACGAAGGCGCTCAGCTGCGTCAGCGTCATGCGTGAATTGTGACCCAGCACATGGCTAAGCAAAGGGTTATTCACCGATTGCCCCTTGTCCCGGGGCCCAGCAGCATGGTCGGCGACTACGCTGATGTCTTCCCGCAGTGCGGCGAGGAGGGTGCGGACATGACCCATGAGAGCGACGCCCCCGAGAGCGAGGCGCTGCCGGTGCTGCGCGGTATCTGGAGGGCCCAGCGCCAGTCCACCGCCGACATCGAGGCCCCCAGCACCACCAAGGTGTGCAAGAACATGAAGAACATCGGCTTCGGTGGCATCGCGGACGGCGGCGCCGACTCCGACTCCACCGCAGGCCCCGTCGGCGACGATCTCCGCAGCGCATGGCGCGACCGGCTCGCCCGCGAGGGCAAGATCGTCCCCGGTGCCAGTAGCGTGCGCGACCTCGTCATGGGGTCGTCGGAGCAGAACGAGCGCTGAGCCCGCACCCGGCAGCTGGAGGACCCCGACCGTGAGCTCACCCACCAGCGTCGCCGAACTGACCGAGACGCTGCGCCGGGGCCAGTACCTCGCCGACCGCGGACTGTCGACGGCCGTGTTCGTCGCGCTGTCTCTACAGCGCCCCCTGCTGCTCGAGGGTGAGCCGGGGGTCGGCAAGACCGAGATCGCCAAGGTGCTGGCCGGCGTCCTGGGACGCGACCTGATCCGCCTGCAGTGCTACGAGGGCATCGACACGAGCCAGGCGCTCTACGAGTGGGACTACGCGCGGCAGCTGCTGCACATCCGGGCCATGTCGGAGCGCGCAACCGTCGGGGAGAACGAGGATGCCGCCGTCGACAAGCTGTTCGGGCCGCGGTTCCTGCTGGAGCGGCCCCTGCTGCAGGCGGTCCGGTCCGGCGACCGGGCCGTGCTGTTGATCGACGAGATCGACCGTGCCGACGACGAGTTCGAGGCCTTCCTGCTGGAGATGCTGTCGGATTTCCAGATCACCATCCCGGAGGTCGGCACGATCACAGCAGCAGCCCCGCCCTTCGTCGTGCTCACCTCCAACCGCACGCGCGAGCTGCACGACGCCCTCAAACGGCGGTGCATGTACCACTGGATCGACTACCCGTCCCTCGAACGGGAGGTCGAGATCGTCCTGGTCCGCCGGCCGGGGGTGAGCGAAGCGCTCGCCCGCAAGGTCGTGGCCGCGGTGCACCGGCTGCGCGAGCTCGATCTCGCCAAGCCCCCCGGCGTCGCGGAGACGATCGACTGGGCCCGCACCCTGGACTTCCTCGGCGAGACCACGCTGACCGCCGACGCCGCCGACCTCACGCTCGGCTCGGTGCTCAAGGAGCGGGAGGACATGGAGCTGGCCCGCGACAACCTCGACGAGATCACCTCGCAGGCGTGACCGGCACACGGACCGCCGGCCACGAGCTCGTACGGGTGCTCGTCGCGTTCGGCCGCGCGCTGCGGGTGCGGGGGATCTCGGTCGGCTCGGGGGACATCTCCACGTACTGCGCCGCCATGGTCCCGCTCGACCCCACCGACCTCGTCGACCTCTACTGGGCCGGACGCACCACGTTGATCAGCCGTCACGAGGACATCGCCGGATACGACGACGTCTTCCGTGAGTTCTTCCTGGGCGAGCGCAACCCGGTCGAGGAGCTGCTCCAGCTCACCGCCAGGTCCACCGCCGAGTCCGAGGCCGTTCTCCAGGTCCCGGCCGTGGACCCGGCCGGATCGGAGCAGGAGGAGGACGAGGCGCTGCTCGGGCTCGTGGCATCGAACGTCGAGACGCTGCGGCACAAGTCGTTCGCCGCCTGCACACCCGACGAGCTCGCCGCGTTGCGCCGGATCATGGAGCGGATCCGGCTCACCCCGCCGCGGCGGCGCACCCGCCGTACCCGTCCGTCGTCGCGCGGTCGCCGTCCCGACCTGCGCCGGACCGTGCGGGAGTCGCTGCGGATGCACGGCGAGCCGGTCCACCTGCGGTGGAAGCGGCGACGACACAAACTGCGCCCGCTGGTGCTCATCCTCGACGTCTCCGGCTCGATGGCCGACTACTCGCGCGCGCTCCTGCAGTTCGCCCACTCGGCGCGGCGGGCGACGCAGCGGGTGGAGGTGTTCTGCTTCGGCACCCGGCTGACGCGGATCACCGTCCCGCTCCAGCGCCGCAGCCCGGACCAGGCGTTGGCGGAGGCCGCCGAGCTGGTCGTCGACTGGGAAGGCGGCACCCGCATCGGCGACTCGCTCGACGAGTTCGTGCGCGGCTGGGGCAGGCGTGGGGTCTGTCGCGGGGGCGTGGTCGTGATCTGCTCCGACGGCCTGGATCGCGGTGCCCCCGACACGCTCGCCACCGCCATGGAACGGTTGAGCCGGCTGTGCCACCACATCGTCTGGATGAACCCGCACCGGGGAGACGACCCCGGCCACCGGCCGCGGACCGTCGGAATGATGGTGGCCGAGCCGCACATCGACGTCCTGTTGTCCGGGCACGACCTGAGCAGCCTCGCCGAGCTCGCGGAGCTGCTCCCGACGCTGGCCCGGTGAGAGGGGAGCAGATGACCAGGTGGAGCGTCGGCCTCGAGGCCGAGGGCGACCGCATCATGCAGCTGGAGGAGGTCGTCGAGCTGGCCGACGCGGTCGCGCCGAGCGGTGGGATCGCCACCGGGATCGGCACCACCCGCTACGGCGCCCAGCTCGTGGTGCTCGCCGACACCCGCGACGAGGCCGTCGAGAGAGGACGCGCGGAGTTCGCCGCCGCGGTGGCCAAGGCGGGCCTTCCCGACTACCCGGTCGTGCGGGTGGAGGCGGTGAGCGAGGAGGAGGACCGGGAGATCGACGCCGACCCGGACCTGGCGCAGGGATGATCCGCCTCGGCTCCCTCGCGGGGTACGCCTTCTCCGGACCCCGCGTGCTCGGCGGCTGGACCCCACCCGCCCGTCCGGGGGTCTACGCCATCCTCTACAAACCCGAGCCCGAGACGAAGCCCGAGACATACGCGGTGATCTATGTGGGGCACGCCGACGACCTCGCGGCCGAAGGCTTCCCCTTCAAGCACCGGCGGGCACGCTGCTGGACCGAGCGCGCCGGATCGAAGTGGACGGTGTACGTCGCGTTTCTGGAGGTGCCAGGCGGCAACCGGCCGCACCGCGAGACGATCACCAACGAGCTCGTGGCCGTCTACCACCCGTTCTGCAACGAGCAGCAGTACGACAACGCCTGGCGCGACGAGTGGATCGGCGAGTACTCCGACGCCCCCAACACGGCGCCCCTGCCCCCGCGCCGTCGAGACGGTCCGTGATCACGGTGGATCCGGATATGCGCCCTCGCAACGGCGGGCGCGAGTCGCCCGTTGTCTGAGCGCGAGTCGCCCGTTCTGGGGGCGCGAGTCGCCCGTTGCCCACACCGCACCGCGGGTCACCGTCCTGCTCGACACCCTGCGCGGAACCGGCAACGAACCCGGCGAACTGACCGGCTACGGGCCGATCCCGGCCGAGCGGGCCCGGGAGCCCGCGGCCGGCCCGCAGAGCGTGTGGCGACCGCTGGTCACCGACCCCGTCAGCGCCGCCCTGCTGGACTACGGCACACCCGCTACCGGCCACCACCACACCTGGCCGAACACGTCATCGCCCGACACCAGTACTGCCAACACCCGGGCTGCCGCGTACCCGCACATCTGTGCGACCTCGACCGCAACGGGTCGACCACCGTCACTCACCGGACCCGCACCGCGCGAACGGCCGCCGACGACGCGCCCCCACCGTTCTGATTCCCGGAACCGTCAATGCCTCGACGAGGCGAACCCGACCGCGTCGAGCAGGCGGGAGCGGCGGCTGCCGGTGGCCGGCGTGGCGACCTTGGGACGCTCGGGGTTGGGCGAGGCCTTCCGGATGATCTGCTCGGCAAACCCGTAGAGCAGCGGGAGAGCGCCCGCCACGACTCCACCGGAGCGGTTGACGTGTTCCAGGCCGGGTCTGATCACCGTGGCGTCGTCGACGATCTGCCGGACGAGTCCGTCGCCTGCTTCGAGCGTGGTGGCAATCTTGGCCAGCAGCGAACCCACCCAGTACAGGAAGAACGCCAGGCCCGCGATGAGCACGACGATCTCGACGACGGTCAGGACGATCAGCGTGGTCTCCGACATGGTCTAGGCACTCCCTTCCGAGCTCGGGGCACTCGCGGCGGGCGTGGGGATGCTGTCCACGACGCGCCCGAGGAACAGGTGGTGCTGCAGACCCTCCGCGAGCACGAGGTCGAGGCCGTCGCCGGTGGCCGGGATCAGCTTCGTGTCGGCGGTGTTGGCGGTGATCGCGGCGAGGGTGCTGCCGATCGCGGTGGTGTGCCGGTCGATCCGCTTGACGTACGCGATGAGCATGCTGAGCAGCACGACCACCGCGACGATGACGACCAGGCCGATCAGCAGGATCACCGACCAGTAGGTGATCTCACCGGGAGAGAGCGACATGGGTCAGCCTCCCAACCGTGCGCGGCCGCGCCGCAGACCACCGATGATCGTGGTGGCGTGGTCGATGGTCTCGGTCAGCCCCGCGAGCCCTGCTGTGTGGATGCGCGCGCGGTCCAGCTCCGCGTCGAGCTCCTGGGCCTGCGTGCCGATCTTGTAGGCCAGCACCAGGATCGGCGTGACCAGCGCGACGACCACCACGACCACCACCAGCCCGATGATCAGGCCGAGGGTCCATCCGAAGGGAACCATCACGAATCAGCTCCTCACACCGTCTCGGTCCAGGCCCGCACGGGGGCGAGGTTGGCGTTCACCGACGGCACCACCTCGGGCACCGTGCGGGTGCGGTCCGCGACCGTCCGCACGCCGCCGAGCAGGGCGCCGAGGGTGGTGTGCACGTGGCGCAGGTGCAGGATCACCCGCAGCAGCCCGACTGCCGTGACGGCGATGATCAGGGCGGCGATCACGATCGTGACCCAGGCGACGGCCGGCATCGTCTCGTCCCCTCTACTTCGCCGGGAGCAGCGCCGCGACGCTGCCCGCGTATCTTGTGGCGCCGACCGCGATCTGCTCGACGGTGGCGTCGGTCGTCGCGAGCAGTTCGGGGACCCCGTCCACCTCGCCGACCAGTTCGACGCCGTGGACGAGGAGG